>JBNGDY010000025.1:0-8508 GCA_049975665.1 Candidatus Nanoarchaeia archaeon
CTTTTTAGAAAAAAGTAAGCAAAAAGCGCGCGCTTCCCACCCTAAGATAGGAGATTTAAATTTTCTTAACGCAGAAGAAAAAACTCCTTCAAAAAATCAAAGATTTTTCTCGGTAACGCCTTGCAGGCTCTCGGCATAAATGCCTCGCACGACTTAACAGGGCTTAAACAGAAAATCCTTGCAGGATTTTCCCAAATTTTTTCTTTCAGAAAAAACTCTTGAGCTCACTTCGTTCGCCCAAAGGACTTGTTCAACTCATCAAAAAATCTTAAAAATTTCTTCTTTAACTTTTTCAAAGGAATTATCTTTTAACTTTCCAATTTTCATAGTTATAAGATTTTTCTCCACGCAAAATATTTTATCTGCTCTAATTCTGCTTGGCTTTAACAATTTTCCAGAAGACATATTTTCTTGTTCAATCACAAAAGAATATGGCTCATCTTTAATAATTGTCGTCAATGGAGCCATAACGCAATCATCAGATTTTTTATTAAATTGATTATTTGAAACAACTAAAGCAGGTCTAACTTTAGTCCCTTCTAAATTTGAAAAAGGATACGGCAACAAAACAACCTCTTTTTGATTAACTTGCATTTTTAATTCTCCAAATACTGACTCCAAATTTCATCTTCAGAATTATCCCAAACTTCTTTTAAAGATTGCTCTGAAAAATGTAAAACATCCTTAAATTCATCCTTCATCTTATCAGAAACCTTTTGCTGTTTTTCCAATAAAATTTTTCCTTCAATCTCAAACAGAATTAAATTATCTCCTCTTTCAATTCCTAATTTTTGTCTAACAGAATTAGGAATAGATATTTGCCCTTTATCAGATACCCTCAAAGTTTTAATAAATTCGTTTTCCATACATTAGTAAGAATTTTCTTACTTATAAACTTTTTGGTTCATAACCTTGTTCTATTTAATTTTTGAGAATGTCTAAAAGTTAGAGTTAAAACAAACAAATAGGAAATAATATTTTTTCTCCCACCCACAGAAGCGCGCTTAATTTTTCTATCGAAAAATAGATAGCTAAAAATCTTTGATTTTTAGAAGAAAAACTTATTTTATCCGACCAAAAAAAACCAACAAAATGCTTCGCACTTTGTCTAACAGAGGATAAAAAGCTTCGCCCAAATTTTTCTGATTTAAATAAAAAATTTCTCAACCTCTGTCTTTTTCAATTTGAGAAATTTATCACAAACTTTTTTCAAATGATAAGAAAACTTGTTTTCAAAACCAATATCTTCAACTTTCTTTCCGATTTCCTGCACAGCGTTAATTGCAGGAACAAAATCTCCATCAGAAGAAACCAAAATTGCAGTATCATAGGCGTCGTTGTAAGCAAGCTTAACCATATCAACTGCTAAATGAATGTCATCTTCCTTAACCTGATATTCAGTTTTTCCATTGATTTTTACTTTTTGCATCCTGCAAAGAATCAATTTGAAATTAGGAATCTCTCTCAATTTTTCAAAAAATCTTTGCTGAGAACGATAAGCCTCAAAGTTTTTACTTATATCCAATGGGCAGTTGTAATAATAGACTCTTATTAATTTTCTGTTTCCAACAATCTTTTTTATAAATTTCTCAAAAGAAAAATTCCCAGCCTTTTTATCGGGGCAGAGTTTATCAACAATGTGATAAAGATTGCTACCATCTATAAATACACTTATTCTTTCTTTTTCATTGTCCATATTAAAACATAGAAATAGGATTAATAAAACTTTGGCTAAAAATATGAAAACCCAGGTTTGATGAAAACCAATCCTGGGGGGTATATAATTATACTAATTAGTTTGGCTTTTTATATGTTTCGGAAGGTTATTTCATCCCCCCAAACAAACCTACTAACCCCTAACAAAAAAACTGCCCAAACCTCTTACCCTTCTGCCTGCACACATCCAGATTAATACACCAATGCTTACCAGCATCTTTTAAAACATTTTTATGAGCCAGATTAAGAAAAAACCACCCCTTACCATTAAATCTCATAGCAATCACAGGCTTTAACTTAAATATTTCTGCAAAAACAAGAAAGTTATTAACCTGCTCCTTAGTAATATACTTAATAGGCTTCTTACTAGATTTAACCTCTATACAATATTTCCTACCCTTTCTACCTGCTATTAAATCACAATCAGCATTATCCATTGTACCAGAACCAGCTACTCTAACAGCTCTCCAATTATTATCTACAAACATCTGAAATAATTCTCTCTCAGCCTTACTACCTTTAGATTTATTTTTTGGCATCTTAGATATTAAGTTTGATAACCTCTTTTTACATAAATATAATAGTTGATTTATATTATTTACTAAAATACTTACTAAATCAATGAGCTAAAAATCCCGGGCATAAATAGTTCTCCTACCATTTTTCTTAGCTCTTTCCTCAGCCTTTTTCAATAATTCCTCAGCCTGTCTCTCTAATTCTCTAGCTACATCATCACTTACTGCTAATTCAACATATTTCTTTATATTACTCTTTACTATGAGTGCCATCTTCTTTTACAAAAAACCTCCCTGTTTCTTTATCTTTTTCACACTCATCCCAATGATAAATCCTCCCATTCATAGCTATATAAATCCCTTCTTTAGCCAAATTTATAGCACCTACTGCTGTCCCTACATTAAAAGCAGCATCAGAATCTCTAAATTTCTCTGGCTGACTAGCTCCTGTTAAGATAATTATCTTATTTTTTATTTTACTTAATATTTCAGCTGTCTTAATCATAGTATCTGTTCTATGAGTAATAATAATCTTATTATAATTAGTATTAGAACAAACTTCAAATATCTTCCTTCTTTCCTCATTTGTAATATCTTGGCTATCTTTTTTTAACAAACTCTCAATTTCAAATTCAAAATTTACCCTACACCTATCTAAAATTCTCTTAACAGCTGGTTCACATATTCTAAAATTATATACTCCTGCCCGTTCTTCATACTCTTTATCTATTGTCCCACCTGTTTGTATGAATAATATTTTCATTTTTCCTCCTTCATAAATGGAAATAATAAAACATCTCGAATAGATTCCTGTCCTGTCAATAACATAACCATCCTATCTATGCCTATACCAACCCCACCAGTAGGAGGCATACCTAATTCTAATGCATTAACAAAATCACTATCATATGGATTAGCTTCTTCATCACCTTTCTTCAATGATTTCTGTTGCTCTTCTAATAACTCCCTCTGCTTGATAGGGTCATTTAATTCTGAATAAGCATTACCTATCTCAGCACCCATGCAAAATGGTTCAAACCTCTCTATTAATCTACATAACTTATCCTTCCTATGCAACTTACATAATGGCGTGCTTTCTAATGGATGGTCAATAATAAAAGTAGGTTGTATAATCTTATCTTCACATAATGTTTCAAATATTGCTTGTATAAGATATCCCCAACTCCTACCCTTACAAACAATACCTTGCTTATCTACATATTTACATAATGCCTCTTTAGACATATTCTCAACATCTAAACCAGCATACTGCTTAATAGCCTCACACATAGTCATTCTCTTCCATGGTTTTTTAAAATTCAATATCTTTCCCTTATAATTAATCTTGCACTTCCCAATAACCTTTTTTAAAACATATTCATACAAACTTTCAAATAGCTCCATCATATCATCATAATCTGCATAAGCTTGATATGCTTCTAACATTGTAAATTCTGGATTATGCCACCTATCTATACCCTCATTTCTAAAATTACGTGCAATTGTGAATACCTTATCATAACCCCCAACAATTAATCTCTTCAAATATAATTCAGGTGAAATAGCTAAGAATAAATCCATATCTAGTGCATTTAAATGTGTTTTAAATGGTTTAGCAGATGCACCACCATAGATGGTCTGTAAATAAGGTGTATCTACCTCTTTAAAACCTTTTTTCTTAAAAAATTCCCTAATAGCATCTAATATCTGCTCTCTCTTATCAAATACTGCTCTAACATGGGGATTCATAATCAAATCCAAATACCTCTTTCTATATCTCTCTTCTTTATCTTGTAAACCATGCCACTTACTAGGTAATGGCTTAATAGATTTACTTAAAAGCTTAATATCTTTAGCAAGTATCGATAATTCACCTCTCTTAGTTTTAAACATACTACCTTCAACACCAATAAAATCACCTGCATCTATATATTTCTTAAAAAAATTAATTATTTTTTCAGGAGTCTTACCTTCTTGCAACACCACTTGCATATCACCAGTAGCATCTCTTAATTGTAAGAAGGCAATCTTGCCTATATCCCTTATTGTCATTACTCTGCCTGCTGTCTTTACCTTCCCAGCAGCCTGTTTAATATTCTTATATTTCTCTCTTAATTGATTGAGGTAATGTTTTTTATCAAACTTATGTGGATAAGGTTCTATACCTTCCTGCCTTAACTCATTTAACTTCCTTATCTTCTCTTTTATAATTTCTTCTTCTCTGCCTTTAGCCATACTAGTTATTACAAAGTTTGATTTAAATATGTTTTGAGCTTATTTAATAGATATTCTTCATTTTTCCTCTATTCAAGCATTTTTTGAGTCGATTCTTTAAATCTATTTGCTTCTTGCCATCCTTAAATTTACAACAGATTATAAAATACTTAAAATCTTAACACCTTAAAATCCTTATACTCACCACTCCATTTCCTTTCTTCTACTTGCACATCCCTTACTTGAGCATGAGGAGGACCTTGCTTACATTTCTCAATTAGCATTTCTATATTATTACCATCCCCCTCTGCATAAATTTCTACATCACCTGTATCCAGATTTCTAACAAAACCACCTACACCTAAATCAGAAGCAGTTTCTTTAATAAATGTTCTAAAGAAAACACCTTGCACATTACCTTTAATAGTTATTTTAACTGCCTTTTTCATATTAGCAAGAAGAAACAAGGTTTTTTATAACTTTGCTATCCAGCAACACCTTATAAGATTTGCTGTAAAAATCACTTCTACCAATATAATATAATTCATTTTCCTGTCTTCTAATACCTTTATAAAATTAATTAAATTCTGCCAATCCTTACCATAATTATAAAATAATCTTATATAACTTGTCTGTCAATCTCATTATTCAGCAAGATTAAACATTGAGATGCAAAATAAATTTCAGGTCCTACTGATATCTTATTATAAGATTTGAGAAATTTCTTTTTATCTTTTGGAAAACCCTCTTGATCACCTAAAACAAAAACACCATCTAACTTAATCTGCCTAATATCCTCACCTTTTTCATCTAATACATACACCTTCTTGCCTATCTCTCTCACAACATCTTCAAAACCCTTATTTTCTATATAACATCCAGGATAAATCTGTTTTAAATAACCTTTTTTTCTAGGAGATTTATATAACATTCTCTTAATTAATCCAGCCATATCTTTTTTAGAAATAGGCATTTCTGGATTACTTTCAAGTATGAGGTGGCGGGGTGCATTAGGAGGGCCATCAAACAGCAAATGTAACTTAACATCATCTCTCATCTTATTAGATATAAAAAAAGCAGATAAGATGACATTACAAACAATATCCATTCTACCAGCGGCCTTTAAATCACTTTGAATAAGCTTGCCAGATGTCACAGCCTGTTTTGAATAATAAATAAATTCTCTCATAAATCCTCCATATCCACAATTTCATCTAAAGGAATATCAATTAAATGTATTCTGCTATTTCCAACATTATTAAATGCAACCTTTCTAGAACCATTTCTCACAACCCTCTTACCTTGATAAGCTCTGATAGCATAGCCAGAAACAAAATCATCACCATCCTCAGGCTTATCTATAAATCCAATTAAATCTGCACTATTAACAATATAAGCTCTTCCAGATGTAGAAAATCTCACTACTGATTCATGTTCAAACATACTCTCTCCTGCTGAACATAACACAAAACAATCTACAGCATTTCCCAGGTTTTTTAATTCTCTCATAAATAGAAATAGTTTTTAAGATTTATAAGTTTAGGCACTTCCAAAACCATTATGAAATAGCCATTCCTCAGACTCAATTTCCCCATCTTCTAATCTGAGATGAGCATTTGGATTATTAGTTATGGATAATCTATCCTCACCATCAGGCAGATGATAGCGAACACTTACATCCAATCCATCGCTATCACTTTCTCTGTCTAAAATATCTGAATTATTTACTAGAAAATCATATCTTGATACTGCTTCATCTTCATCCATACCCCTATCCATTAATTCAAGAACATCACATGCACCAACATCATCTAATCCATATGTTTCCATTAATCTATTAACTGATTCTTGTGTATATCTTATATCTGCTCTTAAATCCATATAAATCATAATTTCTAATTATTTATAAATCTTTCCACTTATCCAAGGCACTGCTTAATTCATTATGTGTCTTTGCATACTCTTTCAAGCTTATTCCAGATAAGCAAGCATCAACAGCCTGTCTCATTGCTCTACTTCCTGCACATGTGCCAGCAGGATGTCCATGTATGCCCCCTCCTGCTTGAATCACAATATCCTTGCCATAATGTTTTATTAAAAAAGGTATATGTCCTGGATGTAATCCACCAGAACAAACAGCCATAACAGGTTTAATCTTGCCCCAGTTTTCTGCTAATCTATTCTTATTTTTCTTCACAATTTGCATTTCTATTTCTTCCCTAATATCTTCAATCTCTTCTGCCTTACCTTTCATCTTACCAATCCCTGTGCCTATATGTAATGTATCTACACCAGCTAATCGTGCAAAATCAGCTATTGACATCATAGAAATACCATGTTTAGGATTTTCTGTAAATGCACCATGCATAGCTCTATGAGCATGTATACCTAATGTTGTATTTCTTCTTAATGTTTGTAAACTAGCAAATCCAGCTGTCAAGATATCTAACATCACATATCTCCCACCTTGCTGCTTAACAATATCAGCTCTTTTCACCATCTCCCCACTTTCAGCAGTAACATTAGCTAAATATATTTTCTTCTCACCTTGTTCCTCAGCCCTATCCCTCATTTCTAATGTCTTTGCTACTCGTTTTTCAAAAGGATTAAATGTTTGAGATGAAAGATTCTCATCATCCTTAACAATGTCACAACCACCTTGCCAAGCTTCTAATGCAACATTAGCATGATCCTTGGTTTTTAATCCTAATTTTGGTTTGATAATAGTGCCTATTAATGGCCTGTTTTTTATCTTTAAAATTTTCCTCACACCATTAATACCATATCTAGGTCCAGGAAAACTTTTAATTAATGCTTTAGGAAAATCAACATCTTCTAATCTTAACTGCATGCCTTTCATACCAAATATATTGCCAGCAATAGATGATAAAATATTAGTGATATTACCTCTCTCAAATAATTCCTGAGGATAAGCTATCTTAACCCTATTACCAGATATAGAAAAAACCTTAGCACCTAATTTATTAACATACTGCTTAGAATGCACATCAGTCCATGTACCTATACTAGATTCTAAAGCAACCTTATTAGCAGCCTCTTTCACACCCATCTTCTTAGAACTAATATTAAACAAGCAGATTAAATCATTCTTACTAGGTTTATAACCTCTTTTAATAAAATCATATCCCATTTCTTAAAATATATTATCAAAACTATTTAAATGCTTTTACATGCTAATATTCTTCCTATGCCCAATTTCAATAACAATTATTCTCAACTCTTTATTTTTAATATCTAAAATTAATCTATAATCTCCCTTCTTTTTTTGCATTCTCTAAATCAATAAATTCTGCAGTTCCATTAGCAAGACTTTTTTCATAATATTTTATTGCTCTTTTAGTTTGTTCAGAAAGTTCCATTCTATATCTTTTCTAAAACATAACCTTTTTTTTCATCTCTAATTTCCCATCCTCTTTCCAGCAAGATGGTTCTAATCTTATCAGCTTCTTCCCATTGCTTATCCTGTCTTAACTTATCTCTCTTATCAGCCAGCTCTTTAATCTCTTTTGGAATATATAATTTCTCTTTCTCTAACAAGTCTAATCCTAACACTTTATCCATTTCTCTTATTGTTGCTTTCTTACCTTTAACATTACTCCTTAACATCTCCCATAATATAGATAAAGCAAGAGGCATATTCAAGTCATCATTAATAGCATTTTCAAATCTCTTTAAATAAGTCTTATTTATTTCCTTGCTATCATCTAATTCCTGTACAAGCTTCTTTAATCTCTTATAACTATCCTTAGCTTGTTTTATAGCTTGTTGTGAAAATGTTAATTGCTTTCTATAATGAGCTGTAAAGCAGAAATATCTATAAACTAATGCAGGTACTTGCTCTTCTAATTTAGATAATGTTAATATCTCACCTTTTGACTTAGACATCTTCCTATCTTTAAATAATAACCATGCACTATGCAACCAGTATCTAACCCATGGCTTTTTTCCAAATCCTGCTTCTGATTGTGCAATCTCATTTTCATGATGTATAGGAATATGTTCCTCTCCCCCAGCATGTATATCAAATTGCTTACCCAAATAT
>JBNGDY010000026.1:0-8019 GCA_049975665.1 Candidatus Nanoarchaeia archaeon
TTGCTTCATTTCATCATATTTCATAGTAGGTTTAGGAAGTTTAGGAGTCTTTCTTCCACTATGTCTTCTTGCTTTTTTATTTTGTTTTGGGGATTTTTCTCTTAGGAATCTTCCTGGATTTGGATTAAGCTCTGCTTTCATATCTAATCCTTCAAGAAATTTCTTTAATACTTTTTTCTTCTCCCTATTTTCTTTTTTATCCATCTTTAAATTAAATGACGCATGCCTGATTTGAACAGAACCTTAAGCTCATGAGGCTTAAATGCTAACCTAATTACACCACAGCGTCACTATAAAGTGGTTAGAAATATTTATATACTTTACTATATTAGATATTCTATCACCTCTTTTTTCCTGAGAGGGAGTTGAAATCGGATTTCTGATTGATCTCCTTCTTGGGTTTAAAAATTTCTTAGAAAGATTTATATACTTCCCATGATTTATATATTCTCGGGGCAAATTTGGACTGTAATTCCATAGGCTCCGAGTCATACTCTATCTAATTGTGGAAAAGAGGAGGGGGGGGTACCCTGACAAAAAATACCAGCGAGGGGTTTAATCACTTTCTCCCCTCGCTGTTAGTTCTTTTTTTTTATTATGTTACTACTGGATAGTTGGCGGAAAAGTATATAAAGGAAAGGGTATTATCGTTTTTATGAAAAACGACAAAAGAGGATACGAAGTATGCAGAAAACTTTTATACTTTTATGAAAATAAAATTCCTATTCACTTCAAAGATCTTGATAATATTTTTTATAATGGTTCTATTGAGGATTTAAATGAAGGAAAATTAACAATGATTCTTCATGAAAGAGTTAAGGGAACAATCCCAATACTTCTTGAATGTATTAACCCAGATACTATTTGTAAAATGGAGGTTAGGGAACAATGAAAGGAACTTGTTGGATTATAGACAGAACAAGAAATAAAATTCCTAATAAAAAATCTCAAGGAAAATTGGAATGGAAATAGAAAATGACAGATAAAAAACAAAAAGAAACACCTGTATCAAGCACCTCTATTTCTACTGGAAAGATTTTAAATAAAAGACAGGAGAATTCTAAGGAGAGTATAGTGGAAAGTAGTGATACAAATGATACAAATGATACAAATGATACAAATGATACAAATGATACAAATGCATGTGTATCATTTGTATCATGTAACAGTGAGTTTTTTAAGGAGATATTTTCGGACTCTACAATAGACAAAATATTGAAGGTTGTTGCAAGTGCTAAAGACCCAAAATTAGGGGTTTCATACCCTGAGATAGCTAAATCCGTTGGTAAAAGTGAGGCAGTTGTTAGAAATACAGTTATTCGGTATAACGAATATTTTGGTAAACACAAGCCAGATGGCAAAATTTGTTACATATATCTGTTACAAATGGGGATAGATGAATTGGAGGAAAGAATTCACCAAAAAGAGGCTCAAAAACAACAAAAAGAACAAGCAATTGTTGCTAAAAAACAGCAGGAAAAAGAGCAAGAAGAATACTCAGAAAGATTAAAAAAACTTGCAGTGGAAATGGAGGTTGAAAGGGAGGGAGAAACTATTTATTTAGACTTTGAAAAAGTATTAGAAGCTGACCCAAAAATGGCAGATGATTTGCTTGACAGACCAGAAAAGTTTATTAAATCTTTTTTAGAGTGCTATTCAAAAGAATATGATATTCAAATAATCAATCTTCCTAAATCAACAATTATCCCGATTGAAGGAATAAGAAAAGAACATTTAAACAAGTTAATAACTATTGAAGGAAGGGTTACTTCTTTTGGAGAAGTTAGACCAGTATTAAAGTTAGCTAAATTTGAATGTCCAGGTTGTGGTTCATCTATTTTAATAAGGCAGAACTATAGAAGGAATGAGTTAATAGAACCCTCTGTGTGTATTTGTGGAAGAAAGAATAATTTTAGGTTAATAGAAAGGGTTGAAGAAAATGCTTGTAGAATCCAATTAGAAGATTTGCAAGATAAAACTGATAATCCCCACTCTCAAAGAATTAAGTCAGTAATTTTTAATGGTTTATGTGAACCTGAGAGGATTAAAGCATTTACTCCTGGAAATGAAGTAGCTGTTGTTGGTATTTTAAAGAGAGTTCCTAAGTTTAAAAATAGGAAGGAGATTTTATTTGCAGATTGGGTGTTAGAGATTAAGTCAGTTGAATTAATTGAGAAGGAGATAGATATATCTACTTTTTCTAAAGAGGATATGGAAACAATTAATAATCTTTCAAAAGAAATAGGAGAGAAAGGTTTAGATCCAATCCTTCCTTCATTTGCACCAGAGGTTCATGGTTATGATGAGATAAAAGGAGCATTGATACTACAGTTATGCAATAAAAGAAACAATAAACAAATAGATTCAATAAGAAATAAGTCAAATATCCTTTTAATAGGAGATCCAGGAACTGCAAAGTCAGTTATGTGCAATTTTGCAATTGAAATTACCCCTGGGGCAAAGAAAGCAGTTGGAGGAGGTAGTTCTGCTGTAGGAATTACTGCCTCTGTTGTTAAGGATGAGGAATCAATGGGAGGATATAGGGTTGAACCAGGAGCAATGGTGTTAGCTAAGGATTTATTATTTATAGATGAACTAAATAATCTTCAAGATGAGGATAAACCAAAGTTACAAGAAGGAATGAATGAACAAACTGTTTCTATTAACAAAGCAAACTTGCATGTTCAAATGAAAGTTAGTGCTGGGGTTATTGCGGCAGCAAATCCAATAGGAGGACACTTTATAGAGAGTTCAGAAAAGACAATAGAAGAACAATTTAATATTCCTACCCCTATTCTAAATAGATTTGATACAATTTTTGTTATGAGAGATAGTGTTCACCAAGAAAAGGATATGGAGATAGCAAGAAAGATGATAAGAAGACATAGAAAAATAAAAGAATATCATTATGACAAAGAAATGTTAAGAAAGTTTTTTGCATATATAAAACAACACGAAGACCCAGAGATAGATGATGATATTGAAGATAAATTGAGAAGTGTTTATGCTGCTTCTAGAAGTTATGATGGAAAAGGAGTTAAAATAAATCCAAGATTCCTTGAATCATTATTAAGAATGTCTATCTCTGCAGCAAAGCTTAGACAAGGAAAGAAGATAGAAGTGAAAGATATAAAATTAGCAATGAGAGTTCTATCTCAATCACATTATAAAGTTAGTGAGTATGTTATGGGTAAGGAAGAATTTACTGTAAAGATGTAAAATGAAAATAAAAACAATCACAAATAATCAAAATAAAGAATTTGGAACCACAATAGAAGATATGGAGCAAGAATTGAAGATAGTTTCTTATATTTTAGACATTTTGGGCAATCCCTATCATGAATCCTTCGATTATATTATAAAAATGTCAGGTTTTGGTTCCTTTGAGAAATTTATGAGATATTGGATAGACAAAAATCTTGGAGAAGGAAATTAAAATGGATAGATGTACTCTGTGTAATAAACCATTAAGAAAAAATGGAAAAGAACCCAGCAGTGGGCTGTGTAGTAATTGTGGAAATATTTTTTGGGGAGCAAGAAAGAGTTATACTCAACTTATGAGAAAGATATCAAAATATTTAAATAAGATAAAAGACTTTTATGAAGGAGATGATTTTCTAGGAAATAAACCCAATGGGATGTCTAACAAACATTTTACTACAAAAATAGATAATATGTAATTACTGCAAAGCATTTACACTCTTTTATCCATAGGGCAATGACAAAGTAGGCGAGAACTATGAGGAGTCCTTTTTCCTGGAAATTATTTAAAACAAAGATGAAGAAAAAATGTGAACACTGTGGCATAATCTTCTATTGTAGGAGAGGTAGAAAATGTTGTAGTGTAAACTGTAATAAACAACTATGGGAAAAAACAAAAAACCAAAGAAAAAAACAGTAAAGAATCTAAAACTAAAATTAGGTGAAGAAAGAGCATTAGATTTTATTAGGAGACATTGGGATAAACCTAATTTTGGAAAAGAAGATGATTAAGAAAATAAGGAAAATTTATAGAAGGAATCAAGATATAATTGAATTATCAAAAGCTTATATAGGAATATTATTTTTTACAGCTGATGGAATCCTTGGTTGGCCTATGACTGATTTCCTATTTAAGATGCTATTTTTTTGGGCAATTTAGTATTCTGTCACCATTTTTTAGTTATCACATATATTTATAAAGCCTAATGCCTAATATAATTTAAACCTGGGTGTAATGATTCTTAATGTTTTATTACTCCCGGCCCAGGTTTTTAAGAATATGGAAGATACATTAATTTCTAAACAACAGAGAGAAAGAAAGAAGGTTACTGATTTGTTGAGATTTTATATGAAATCTGGAGAGGATATTGTTGTCCAAAATAAAAAAAATAAAAAATTAGATATTGTTGGGAAGGTTGAAGAAGTAAAACCCTTTGTATTTCTTGGAAATCCCTATGCAATTATTGATGGTATGAAAATCTTCTTAGATGACTTAGAATCTTACTCAATTTATCCAAAGAAAATAAAAATAAAAGAAGATGTTCAAGAAGGTCCTGGAAGAAAGTCAATTCCAAAGTCTCTAAAGTTTGCTGTTTGGGAAAGATACTTTGGGGAGAAACTTAGAGGAAGATGTTTATGTTGTGGAGTTCAAGAGATATCAAGAGATGATTGTGAGATGTGTCATATAATCTCTGTTGCTAATGGTGGAGACACAACTATTGACAATCTTAAACCAGGATGTAAAACTTGTAATCGTTCTATGGGAACAATGGACTTTGATGAATACAAAAGGAGGTATCATTTATAATGGCAATAAAAAGTGTTTGCTTCGAAAAAGAAAAAATCGACTGGAATAAAATAAAAAATCAAGTTGATGAAGACATTGCAAAAGAAGTAAGGGAGATGTTAAAGAATGAATAAGAAAGGAAAAATAAAAGGAATAATTTGTCCTTTTTGTTTTAAGGAAATGTTTCAAAAGAATTTAGATTTATCTAATTCTTTTATGGGAGGATATAGGTTTAATTTCAAATCAGAACCAAAGCATACAACCTCTACCTGGAGATGTCACAATTGTGTTTATTTATTTAGAGATAAATGGTTAAATGAATTTTATCAATATGAGCCCTTAGTTTTAAGAGAGGGAGAAGACAAGGGGGAATGGATTAGAAATTTAAAAGATGACTAAAGTAGGAACAAGTCCAGAGCGTGATGCAAGTTTAGGATTAATTTTTAGAATGAATGCTCTTTGGGAAAAAGTTGATGGGCCTGCAGAAGCAGGAGATTATGATGAATGGAATAATGTTCTTGATAGAATTTATGCTAATTTAGATTATAAAGATGATTATAGGATTGAATATGAAGAAGATGGCAAAACAATCAAGGAAGTGATATTGAATGAAAAAGATCCGGATGATGAAAAGATATATAATTTCTTTTGTGTGAAGGTTGCTAATGCTAAAAAAATTTTCTTACATTCATCAAAAAATAAAGATAAGGCAATGGCAAGAGGAAGATGGTATAAAATTCTAATGAAAAAAGATATTTGGTTAAGAAAATTAATGTTTAAAAGAGGATTATACCTTAAGGAAGTTGAGCACACACCTGGTTCAGCATTGTTTGGAACTTTTGGGAAGAAAAAATAATGAACAAAAAACAAAATTTAGAAAATATAATTAAAGGATTTTGTAGTATTCTTTTAGAAGGATTAGTAATGGAAACTATAGACCAAGAAATGAAGGATGACCTCTTAATCTTAAATCTAATTTTATCTTTAAACTTAAACCCAGAAGAAGCAAGATTAAATTTAGAAGAACAAGGATTTATTAAGAAAATAAATAAGACCACTTACAAAAGGATTAAAAGATGAAAGAAGAAACTAAAAAAGAAATAAAAAGAGGATTTGAAAAAATTTTAGATGTAATCCGGTATGTATTTATATTTAATTTTATTTCAATGACGGGAGTTTGGATACTTCCACAAATTGCAGAAAGATTTGGTGTTGCTTCTATACAGGCAAGAGTTTATGCTTTAAGTATGATGGTTTCTGTTCTTTATATTACCAATAAAATTATTGGTGTGATTTTTAAAGGAGAAAAAATAAAATGGTAGAATTTGAAAGTAGACTTAATGTTTTTAGCAATAATTTAAAAAAGTTACAGATTGAGATAGATGGAATAAAAAAATTAGGAGTATCTGATGAGATTCTAGTTTGTTGGTTAGTTGTTAAACTGAAAGTTTCTCAAAAAGATGCTAGGAATATTATCCATTGTGTGGAAGAATTTTATAATAACTTTTTAAGTAAAGAAGTAATTAACCAATTATAAAAATGCCTAAACTAATTGAGGATATCACTATTGATGAAAGACTAAAAGATTTTTATGAGAGAAGAATAAGATTAAAAAAATTAAATTATTCAGATGATACTCTTATTGAATGGATAATGGAAGAAAATGAACTCTCAGAGTCAAAAGCAAGAAAGATATTAGATTCAATAGACAAGTTTAACGAAACTTTTATAAGTGAGGAGGTTTTAAGAAGACTATGATTGTTACAAATGCAAGATGGAAGAATAAATCAGGGGAATTAAAACAAGGATTCTACATGGATGGTTTTCTAGTTGAAAATTTCTTGCCAATCCCTAAATTCTTAGAAAAAAAATGGGATTGTGTGGGGATTATCTCTGGTCACGGGAAGGTAGGTGTAGGAAAATCTACAATGGCCGGGCAAATTGCCTACTTTCTGGCATGGCTTATTGCTGGCGGAGAAATAAACATGCATAGAGATAAAGAAAATAAGATAATTGTTGATAATGTTAAGCAACCTATGAAAAAAGTTAACTTTAGTTTGAATAATGTTGTGTTTTCTGCAGAAGATTTAATGAAGAAGGCAGAAGAACTTCCTAAAAACTCTGTAATTGTTTATGATGAAGGGCGTTCTGGTCTAGATTCTGCTTCTGCGATGACTTCAATCAATAAAGCAATGGCTGAATTCTTTCAAAGGTGTAGAGTTTATCATCATGTTATTATAATTGTACTTCCAAACTTCTTTAAGTTGCACGAAGACTATGCAGTTGCTAGGTCTCAGTTCTTAATTGACACATATGCGGATGAAAATTTCAATAGAGGGCATTTTTCTTTCTATAATGAGCTTCAAAAAGAAAGATTGTTCTTTTTTGGTAAAAAGAAGATAGGAATTACTGCAAAGTATCAATCTGCACATAGAAACTTCTTTGGTAGGTTCACTGGGTGGGTTCCTTGGGATGAAAGAGAGTATGATGCTGCTAAGGAAGAAGCATTAGCTAAGGTAAAACACACCTCAAGGCTGAATAGAATGACTAAAATGCGAAATGCAGCACTTTATTTATTAAAAACCAAGGCAGAAATGGAACCAAAGGATATTGCGGAAGAAGTTTCACACATCTCAGGCCATAAAATAGATGTTGGGACAACTATGAATTCAATAAGCAGTGCAAATCCGGAGCCAAAGATAAGATAAGATATTCTTTCATACGAAAATTAACAAAAACTATGCCTTTTAGGGGTACCGTACCCCTATTCTCCCTTAATTCTTACCTTGAATAGTGTTATACTAACTTATATATATTGCGTGCCGGGGCCCACATCATAAAAGGTCTCTCTTTTTTGCTGATTTTTGGGGTTACTTGAACCAGATGCCTAGGAAAATAATAAAAATAACCCCTGGCCCTATTCTCTATAGGCCTCAATGCCTATTTTTAGCCCTTCTCAGATTAAAATAAATTAAATTACAACCCAATATATTAAAAATAATTATCTTTTCCCTGATGCCTAGATTTAATCATTTAATTGGAGGGCAAAAAAATAAAGGATTATTTATTTTAATTATTTTGATTTTTTATGATTTATTTATACCTGCACAAATGCAGGTAAAATAAATACAAATAAATACAAATAAATAACCACTACAAAACAGCAGGATTTTAAGTTGTTGTAGTGGATAACAACAACAGCACAACAGCATCACAGCACAACAGCACAACAGCACA
This sequence comes from Candidatus Nanoarchaeia archaeon, assembly GCA_049975665.1. Taxonomy (GTDB): domain Archaea; phylum Nanobdellota; class Nanobdellia; order Pacearchaeales; family GW2011-AR1; genus JBNGDY01. Next base: position 8,006 of record JBNGDY010000026.1, read on the forward strand.
ACAGCACAACAGCA
>JBNGDY010000027.1:0-7926 GCA_049975665.1 Candidatus Nanoarchaeia archaeon
AGAAATAAAAAAGAAAAACCTATAATTTGCCCCAAGTGTAAAAGCCCATATTGGGATAAACCAAAGAAAAAATGAGAAGGGGACATAAAAACAACTTTAATAAGTTATTTCCGTTAGCTAATGACTTGAATTCTCTCCCAAAATATCTTTCCTATTGTGAAAATATTTTGGGCTACAAAGTGAAAGAGACTAAACAAGCTAGAATTAATGGCGACTATGGAAAGAAAAAATATTTAGAACTTATCAAAAAATGGGATAATCTTCCTTACATTAGGGAGAACCCAGAAAAACTAATTAAAAACTTAGTTACCGATTTCTTTTCCGGGATACCAAGATGGAGAAGCCCAGAATTAGTTCATAATGTTGGATCTCCAACTAATATAGTAGCATCTTCGATTTATTCATTAGCTATCGATGAGAATATATACAATATTAACGAGGGGTTAACTGGAAATACGCTAATTGCTGAACAAATTGTTGTAAATCTTTTATCTAATCTAGCAGGAATAAAAAAGCAGACTACAGGTTTTTTCACTTTTGGGGGAACTGCAACAAATTTTTATGCAACAAAGGTGGGGATTAAAAAAGCAGACAATCTCTCTGGTTCAAAAGGTATTACTAAAAATTTAAAGGCATTTATTACAGAAGACAGCCATTTTTCCCATTTGGTTTGTGCAGATTGGTTGGGTCTTGGAACAGACAATGTATTAATTATAAATGCTAATAAAAATAGGACAAGCAAGATTCAAGATGCTGAAATGAAGATGAGGGAGGTTCTTGATTCTGGGGGATTAATTTCCTCTATAATTATCAATGGGGGGACAACATATGACCATACTGTTGATAATATAAAAGAGTTTATCAAATTAAGAGATAAATTAGTAAAAGAATATAAGTTAGGTTATAAACCTCACTTACACGTGGACAGCGTGATAGGCTGGTCTTGGTTATTTTTCAATAATTATGATTGGAAGAAAAATGTCTTAAAGATTGACTCAAAAACCCTCAACATCATTAAAAAACAGGCAAGGAGAATATCGCAACTAAGGTATGCAGATTCATGGGGAATTGATTTTCATAAAGGAATAGGTGGATGCCCTATACCTTGCAGTTTAATTATCTTTAATAATTTAGAAGATATAAATTATTTGTCAAAAAAGAAAGGTAATGTAATAAGGATGGCTCAGTTAGCTGAAGAGTTTTATTCGTTATCTCCTGTTAATTTTACATTAGAAACATCAAGACCTGGAGGGGCCCCACTTGCTGCTTTGGCTTCTTTATACTCTCTTGGCATAGAAGGTTTTCAGAAAAGATTAGCCAATCTAATCAATAATAATCTCTTACTAAAAGAAAGGTTAAAAAAACGAAAAGATTTTTTCATATGTAATTATGATTCTCTTGGTTTTGTTACTATGCTTAGGCTGTATCCTCCAGAGTTAAACAATGATCCTCGGAAATTCTTGGAGATAGAGGAAGATAATGACAAAATGAGAAATTTTGTAAAATATGTAAATAATTATCTAAAGAAATTTTTTGAATGGGATTTTAATACAAGAATTTTAAAAAATAAAGGGATTGAGTATTCTTATAGTGACTCTTATATAAAACTTAAAAGTGGATTGGATTTATCTGCCATAAAAATATATCCTGTATCTCCATATTTTTCAGAGAAAATTGTTGACGGAATAATATCAACATTGATTAATCAAAAGAAAAAATTTGATGAACGAGTTTGGAAAAATGAATTCAAAAATTTCAAATAAAATAAAAAGAATAGCAGAAGATATAGCGCGTTATCTTGATTTTGAACAGTTCATTATTTACGGGGGTACTGCAGTTGATTTATTAAATAATAAACCTGTCAATGATTATGATATTGCGATTAAATTAGGGGGTAAAAAAAGTATCATAAAATTAAGAAATCTGCTTAAAAATAGAGGTTTCACGATAATTGAACCTTGGAGAGAGTATACAATTCATAAAAATAAAAAAGTGATTTTGATTTATGCTGAAAACAAAGAGTATTTTTTAGATATAGCTTTTTTAAAAGATTTTACCTTAATCGGAAACTATGACATAGAATCTGTTTATATTTCTTACCCAGAGATGCGAATTGTAGATAAATATCATGGTTTAAAAAATCTGAATATTAAAAGAATTAATTTAATTAGAGAAATTGAATCGGAAAATCCTTATGTTTTACTAGGAAGATTCATCTATTTATGTGCTAAGTATGACATTTCACTTTCTTATAAAAAGCATAGAAATATGTTAATAAACTTAAAAAGAAAGTGTGAAAAGTATAGATCAAAAAGCGCGTATTTTAATCGACAAGTAATTCCATCTTTTTACTCGCATGTTTTTAAGGCAATATGCAAATCAGGCAACAAGTTAAAATTTATCGGTGTTTTAATCGAAATTGAAGTTTTTGATAAAACATTCCCTTCACTAAAAGAAGCTCTTACTAAAATTATAGAAAATAAAGATTTAACTGATAAATTATTGGAGATTGGAGATAAGCAAAAATTAATTAATTTTTTGATTACATGTCTTGAGAAGACTGATCGGATGGATTTTCTTAAAGAAATAACTAAATTAAAGATTAGGAAGTGGGAAAATTTTAATGCTTCCTAGTTAAAAATATTGTTTAAATCTTTCTCATTTATCTTAAGAAAACAAAATAGTTTAATTGGGTTCTCTTTGAAAGATAATGTATCTAAAATTTCTCCTTCTGAATTAATCTTACAAATCCTATAATTATTAGAATCTATTATCAAAAAGGTTCCGTCTTTCAATTCTATCGCGTCTTGTAACCAATTAAAGTCTCTCTTTATTTTATTAATTATATTGAGATTATTATCTAAAATTATAATTTCTCCATTTAATGTATTAGATAGAACATAGCCCCTACTAATCTTTCTTATACTGTGAGGACACTTTAATCCTTCTAATAAAACTTTACTATTATTTGTATTCTTATTAATTAATATTAATTTTCCTTGGTGAAATAAAACCCCCAATATATTTATTTCATCCTTATATATGGCACTATTTAGATGAGTTGTATGTTCTGGAGTTATAGTATCAACTTTACTATAATCTTTATCTCTATTAATTTCCCTTATTTTTCCCAAGGGATTTTTATTATAGCCTTGTTCTGTAGCTAACCAAGTCCAAGAAGGAACTTTTTTGCTTATATCTATTTCGATCAAGGAATCTGTGCCTGTGGAAGAAACTAATAAATGACTATCTTTGAAGTTTTCTATAAAATGTATGTCATTAAATAAATTATTTTTAATTCTTTCAATAATCTTTTCTTTTTTTATCTTCTTTATCTCTCCAAAACTTCCTACAAACAGACATTTATCTTTTTTGGAATATGCTAAGCCTGTAGCCAGAGAACAAGAAAATTTTTTAATAAACCCCCCTTTTAAATCGTTAGCATTTAGTAATATAACTTCTCCTCCAAAATCTTTTGGATTAATTTCTTTAACCTGTTTTCTACCCCTACCAAAATATTTTTTATGTTCTTTATCTCTTTTTTTCCATTGTTTCTCTAAATGTTTTAATTTATCAGGATTAGTTACAAATGCACTTACCAGAACATATTCTCTCATTTTTTAAAATATCCTCTCAAATCAGTTCCTTGCGAAGTCTTTCCTTTGTAATCTTCGATTTGTTCATCTGTTAATTTTCTAAATAATATCGCAGGTTTATTTACTTGATGCTTTTCTCCAAGATCTTGCCCGATAGCATCCCAAAGTCCATTGTCCTGTGGGCTACCTGGAAGGTTTAATTGTGACCATATTTTTTGTGAGGTTTGAGGAAGATATGGGGCAGATAATACTGCCAAAGATTTAAGTAGAACTGCACTATTATAAAGGATATTATTTGCTCTTTGAGGGTCATTTTTTATAGCTACCCACGGCTCTGTATCATTAATATATTTGTTTCCTTCACTTGATAATGCAAGAATCTCAGAATATGCTTTTCTAAGCTCCCCCCTCTCAAACAGTTGTTCAACCTCTGCTTTTTTTTCAGAAATTTTTTCCAATAGGCTATTATCTATTTGTGTTAGCCTTCCTTTTGGGGGGCGGTTCACACTACCCCCAAGTCTGGAATGAATGAAATTTAAAACTCTATTGACATAATTACCATAATTTCCTATCAAATCAGAATTAACTCTTTCTTGAAAGTCTTTCCATCTAAATTCTGAATCAGCCGTTTCCGGTATTACTTGAGTTAAATAATGTCTCCAAACATCAGGCTCTAAACCTAATTCCGGAAGTCTCTCACAAAAGACTCCAACACCCTTGCCCTTTGAAAACTTTTGCCCTTCATAATTTAGATATTGCAATCCTATAACATTTCTTGGTAAATTAAATTCGCCGTGAGCAATAACCATTCCTGGCCAAAAGATAGTATGAAAGGGAATATTATCCTTCCCTAAAAAATTATATATTTGAGAATTCTTGCCCTTCCAGAATTCTTGCCATTCATTTGTCGCTTCTCTTGTTGATGAAACATATCCTATAGGTGCGTCAAACCACACATAAAAAACTTTGTCTTCAAATCCTCTAAGAGGAACCTTCACACCATGTTTAAGATCTCTTGTTATACATCTAGGTCTTAACCCTTCTTCAATCCACCCCAACGCATTATTTTTAACATGATCTCTCCAAAGATCCTGTGAGTCTATCCACTTTTTTAATTTAGGAGAGAGTTTATCTAAACCAAGAAATAAATGTTCAGTTTCTCTTATCTCTATTCTTCCGCCAGAAACTGTTGATCTCGGATTTTTTAATTGTGATGGATCAAGGACAGATGTACATTTTTCACATTGGTCCCCACTGGCTTCTTTATATTCACATTTTGGACACTCTCCAATAACATATCTGTCTGGTAGGAATAAATTATCCTGAGGAGAGTAGAATACTTTCATTTTTCCTTTTTTAACAAAACCCTTGTCGTTGATTACCCTAAAGAATTCTTTAACTGTTTCCTGATGGATAGATTTTGTAGTTCTGGAAAAATTATCATAGGAAATTTCGAACCAATCGTAAATCCTTTTATGTTCTTGATGTAATTTATCTGAGAATTCTTCTAGAGGCACACCTATTTTAAGTGCAGCTATCTCCGAAGTTGAACCATTTTCGTCCGTCCCCCCTACGAAAAGAGTTTCATGCCCTTTTGCACGGCAATATCTGGCAAAGATATCTGCAGGGAGATGAGACCCAACTATGTGTCCTAGATGCGGAACATTATTTATATAGGGCAAAGCGGCAGTTACCAACCTTCTTGGTTTAGTATTTTTTTCATTTGTTACCATATATTCTAAGTCTTTAACTATGTTTATAAAGGTTAATATTTGGCTTATAAATCTTGCGGGCTGCCACTTTGTAATTAATAATTTATCCAAATAGTTATTTTATTATTCTTATTTTCCTCGATAAAGGACTTCTTTACCAACCGTTTATGCACCAGTGTTAGCGAAGGATTTATAAATAACTAAAACAATAATTTATTATGAAAAAGGGGAATGTCCCAGGTTTTATGGGCAATGATAAAAGAGCACAGAATATTACTTTAGCAACAATTATATTAATTGTTTTAGGTATTGCTGTTCTTGTTTTCTTGATATGGGGATTTTCAACAGGATGGAGTGAGTTTTGGGAGAGGATTACTGGTATTACTGGAGGGAGTAATGTTGATAATATTAAACAATCATGTTCAATGGCATGTGCTAAAGGAGAATCAGGTCAGTATGCTTATTGTACTGAGGAAAGAGTGGTTAAGTTTGGACAGGAGATTAAAGAATTAGGTAATAAGACAACAGTTACTACAACATGTAAGGATTTAGCAACAAATAATACTTATAAAAAATATGTAAGTATACAAGATTGTAGTTCTATATGTTAGGAGAAGATTTATATATCTTATCTGTTTAAGGAGATTATGTATAGTGATGGAAAAAGAGGGATGGCTATTTGGGAACTTGCAGGCATTATTTTAGCAATTATTCTACTTGTGTTAGGTGTGGCTGCTATTATTATTTTACTTAAGGGCAAGGCATTTGGTGAAGAAGGTTTGTTAGCTGTAATTAAAGATTTTTTAAGATTTGGATGATGAAAAGAGCAAGTACTGAATGGACAGTGGGTAAGTTATTAACAGTTGTATTAGTGCTTGTTGTTATTGCTTTAGTAGTGATTGGTCTTAGACAAGGATTTATGCAAGATTTAGTTGGGCAATTAGGTGAGAGGGCTGATAATATTATGGATTGGGTGAGTGGCGGTGATGGGGATGGTGGCGGTGGTGGGTGTGAGGATGTTGAGATAGATGGTGTTGGGGAGAGCAGTCTGTGTTTTACAAGGGATTATTGTAAGGTTGATACTCCAATAGGTAGTTATGCTTTGAGTGATGAGGGGGAATTGCTTAGATATGAAGGTGATGATTGGGAGGCTGTTTATAATGTTTGTTTAGATACTTTTCTCACCCCACATTCTATTGAGGAGATAAAACAGATTAAAAACGAATTGCGTATGTATAAAAATATTAAAAACCAGGAGATGGATGGGGGAGATCGTGCTATTTTTGGCCAGATAATGGAGAAAAGCAGGGGTTTAATGGAGGAAACTTTTGATGAATTTAAAGAAGATATAGCAGAGGATAGTATAGAAATAAATGGAAATGATTATGATGTTGATGTTATATGTGAACAATATGATGATGGAAGTTATAAGATTAATGAGGTTGTTTTGTATATTAGTTATGATAATGTTTTTTATGGTTTAATTAGGAGATTTAAAAAGAATCAATATGGGATTCCTAGGGCATATTATGAATTTGTTGCATGTGAAAATAATTGTGATGAGATTGATAATTGGCATTCTTTAGCTGAGAATGAAGTACAAATAAAAAGAGCAAAAAAGTGTGAGATTAAACAATTCCTATTAGAAGAATGTGGAGATTTAGGATTTGAATATGGATAAGAAAGCAGATGTTAAGCTGATGAATAGGGAATTTATAGGCATTATATTAGCAGTAGCTGGCATATTCTTGATTGCATTGCTTTTCTTTAAATTAATTGCTCCTATCTGGGATCAAGAAGAAGAGACTGCTAAGAGTTATTTAGAGAGTTTTAAGGATGTGATGGAAGAGGTTGAAAAGAATGGTTATGCAGAATTTTCTTTATGGGGTGGGGAGACTAAGATGGTTTATTTTGGTGATAAGGTGAGATTAGAAGCTAATAATAAAGATATATTTTTTAATCATCAGAACAAGGATTTATGTTTTTGTTATGAAGAAGATGTATTCAAATGTGATTATTGTACTGATTTAAATAAACCTGCTGAGTTTTCCGATGATAAGATGGTTCATGAAGAAGGTAGTTATTTTGAGATTAGAGATGAAGGAGATAAATATTTCTTTGAGGTTGAAATTAGAAAATGAATAATAAAAAAGCATATGGACTAGTAGAAATAATTATCACAGGCATTTTATTTATTGGTTTGTTAGCAGCTGTGATAATTGCTTTATTAAGGATATTTGGTTTTTGGTAAGATTTATTAATCTCGTTTTATTGAGGGAGATATGGATAAGAAAGGTGATGAGAAATATTATATTATCATATCAATGATTTTAGGTATAGTTATCTTAGGTTTGTCTTTATATTTTATTTTTCACGAGTATTTTACAGAAGATGATATTAATTGGGAGACTTGTAGGCAGTCTGTGGTTATGAGGGCTATGTCTCCTGATTTAGAAGATCTTGGTAAGGATCTAAAGGGTCCTCTCCCACTAAAATGTAAGACAGATGTTTTAGTAGTTGAAGATTTCAAAAAAGAAGAGATTTATCCTACTATTGCCAATGCTATAGCAAGAACCTGGTATGGGTTTGGAGAGGGAGAATATGATTTTATTAGTCGG
>JBNGDY010000028.1:0-7834 GCA_049975665.1 Candidatus Nanoarchaeia archaeon
GACTATCAAATCTCCTCTTTGAAGGCCTCCTTTTTAACATGCCGTATGCAGATACTAAAACTCTTTTGTATCAGTCTATAAAGGCTTTAACGTCATTGAGGGCTTAATCTCCATATTCCATTTTTAAGTGTTCATTTCTGCTACCTTTTTTTGTCCTGGAATGTTTCATATTTTTTTATCTCTGTCTGGTCGAAGTCCTTTTTTTGTCTGTGAACGTTCACTATTCCTTTTTTATTCAATCCGAAAAACCTTTTTTATAGATGCGAAGAAACTCTTTTTAGGGTAGCCGAAAGTGCCGAATATCAAAACTTCAATCTGGAAAGCTATGTAATGTTATGTGAGGTTTCAGGTTTTCTCAGGTTTTGATGTTAGGTTTTGCTAAGTCCTTTTTAGGGGCTCTAGAAGTTCCGAATATCCTTTTTATAGTGTCAGAAAACTCAAGGCTGTTACGTTATGTGGAGGGTATGCATATCTCACTTTCTACATACCTTTGCTGTCGACCGTGTCAGCAGGCTCAGAGGGAATTACGCAAAACTGGAGTACCCCCCCTATCTAATCTTTATCTTGCTCCAGAAGCAGTTTTTCTCAGTTTTTCGGGGCAGAATAGAGCCCTTTTTTGTAGGTTATTCTCAGCTTTTAGGTAGCTTTTCGAGTAGTAATTGCCTCGAAAGCTCCTAACTTTTCTTTCCTTTTGCTCCTGGAGAAAAAAAGGCAGTCGCTCTCAAAAAGACTGCCTTTTTCTATGTTCTATATATTCTCTATAAATACTCTAGCACTTTCAAATCGACATCAAAGCTATTCCAGAAGCAGGTTTGCTCGAAATGCCATGCGTCATAGCTACCAGTAAAATGCGTCATAGCTACCAGTAAAATGCGTCATAGCTACCAGTAAAAACGATAGGCAATGTACAACTAATGTACCACTAATATCACTCGAGCTAATCTGGCAACTTCAGACTATCAATAACCTTCTTTAGCCATTCTTTGAATTTAGAGAAGTAGTCAGGTTTGGGAGGAGGCAATGCCTTAATACTTTCCTGGAAAGAGTCTATCTTAGAAAGATATACCTGTATGAGCTCCTTCTGAGCTCTGTTTTCCTTCTCGAGAGAGTCTATCTTAGTCTCGAGTCTCAAGAGTATCTCTGAGAAGTCATGCTCTTTCTTCTCCAGAGGACTGCTGAGGAGAGAGTCTATAGCTTTCTCAACCGTCATACCTTCTGCAGTGAGAGAGGCTATCTTCTGGAGTACAGGTACTACTTCCTCTGATAAATCTATACCTCTTTCCTTCAGAGCCAGACTGTACTTTCTGGCAGTATGATAATTGAGGCCTGCTTTCTCTGCTATCTCTTTGAGAGTCATGAGCTCCATCTCCTCAGGTATCAAATACCGTCAAATCATATTTGATACCAATTTTTAGCTCTGGTAAAGGCTTTGAAGGTATCAACTGCTATCAACTTAGTTGACAGGCTATCAAAAGCTTCTATTGAAGCCTTTGACAGGCTATCAATTGTTACTACAGAAGCTCATTTTTTTTGATAGTCCGTCAAAAAGAGAGCCTCTAAAATGCTCTGAGAGCCACTTTTTTTGTTTGAGAGGTATTAAAGTACCTCCAGAGTAAAAAAGTCTCTTCCTAGCTCATTCTGTTAGCTGCTTGTATCTCGCTTTTTATGAGCTTTACCGCTGTTTTTCTTCTTAACTCTGCTACATAGTTTAGGATTGAGTTCTAGAGTAAACTTCTTGTTTGCATAGCTCCAGGAGAGAAGCCACTTAGTCTCTCCATCTGTAGCAAGTCTCATCAGTTCTTTGAGTCTGTTTATGAGCTTTGCAGTGTGCCTTGACTTTATGTAAGATTGAAGGCCTGTTATGTCTGCCAGTTTATCTATTCCTATCTCTAATTTATCTACGCCTCTTTGTTCGAGGTAGTTAGTGAGGTTGAATAGCTGAAAATATGTCTTTGTGCTTCTACCAGAAAGAGACTTAATTATCTTGTCTTTGTTGAGCCTCCTGAGAAGGTAGTAATTATCGCTGTCCAGAGTAAAAACAGGAGAAAGCTCTATCACTAGAAAAGAGTTTTTTAGTATCTCTTCGCCTGCCTCTACCTTCTCTGCCTCTTGAGAAGTAAGGCCTTCGTAGCCTTCGATAACCGTTATCAATGGAGAGTGTATCCTCAAAATATCAGTTACCTCTTCTCTGAAGCTGCCTTTTTCTATCCATCGCTTTCTAGTTATTAACATATGCTGAGTTTCCGTTAGCTCCAGAAGGCCTTTCTGAGCTGTCTGTAATACTTGAGCTCCTCCAAAACCGCCTTTTGAGTCTCTCTCCAGTCCATACTCTTCGTAGTACTCACTCTTTGATATTTCTATTCTGGGATACCTCGTTCTACCAAAAGTATTTGACTGTATTTCCTCAGTTTCTCTGTTACCAACAAAAGAGTATCTAGCTATCAACTTCTTGAAGGCCTCTAAAGCATTGAAGCCAGCATCGCTCAAGTGAGAAAGTCCTATCTTAATTTCGCTCTCTTCGACTTCAAAGTTACTAAAGAGCTCTATCTGTTCTGTTTTCTTCAAGGACTTTTCAGATATAAAACTCTGCAGTTCTAAGTGCATAGGTACTCTATATGAGCCTGACTCTGCAGTTACTGCTACAGGAGATACTGTCTCAGGAGGTTTTCTGTCCAGCCTTAGCTCTATGTCGTTCTCTGGTACTTCTGTAAAATCCTTCTTACTCTGAGACTTTCTGAGTTCCTCAATAGAAGAGTCTTTCTTCTTAGTCATTTCTCATCTCTCCTAAGAATTTCAAAAAGCTCACTCCAGGGCTCTTTATATATGTCAATTGCTTCTCTCATCTTCTCTATTGCTTCAGGAGAAGGCCTCAGGCTGTCAATGTTTATGTGAGGAGGCTCTCCTTCTGTATGCTCTGGTATTATTGCCTCTTTGTTCTGCTCTAGAATTTCGTTAAACCTTCCTATCGTTCTAGTTATTCTGTCAAGAATAGGTTTGGCATGGTTAGAGAAGTCATACTCCATAAGTTCTGAATAGGCTTTAATTACCTCTAAATAGTCAAAGAAAGAGCTCAAAGTCCTTTTCGCCGCTTCTTCAACACTTTTCAAAGTCTCAAGAGCCATTGACTTTCTTTTCTCTACATTCTTTTTCATGTTTTTATAGGAAAGTTTATCAATGAAGTAGCCTCTCTCATCTATCTGACATTCTTTAGGCTCTTGAATGATAGCTACTCCTGCTCGAGTTCCTCCAGTCTCTTCGTTGAAGCCTGGCTCATAGGTATCAATGTAGTCTCTATCTATTCCTGCTTTGTAGAGAGTTTCTCTGGATACCTCCATGCTCTTTAGGAGGCTGTAATATCTTTCTGGAGGAGTCTCTTTTTCATCTGGCAACTCTATCTCTAGCTCTCCTGACTTTGTGAGCTCCATCAACTTGCTGTATCCTTTTTCATAGGCTTCTGAAAAGTCTTTGTCTGTGCTCTCTTCTAGTTCTTTTTGAGAGCTGTAGTCTGGATATGAGTCCTTTACTAGCCAGGCAATTGCAAAGGTAAGAGGTACTGTCTCTTTTAGCTTCATCTCTCTCTGGAGCTTCTTCATGTCCTCATATTGCTTTTGAGTCATTATCTGAGGAGTGAGGCTCTCTGCCCTTCTGATAATGTCTATCCACTTGAGTTCTGCTACTTCTGTTAGAATTTCGTTTATCGTTGCTTCTATTTTCGCTATGATAGATTTAGCTGAGGACATAGTCTCCTGTATATGATTAGCTATACTTGTATAAGTTTCGAAGTCTTTGATGTTCTTAATGCTATTCAAAGACTTTACGATAGCTCTCCTGTCAGCATCGGTAAGTATCCTGTTGCTTTTACTGAAATACTCGAAGTTATCAGCTATTATCAGGATAGCTGCCTCTTTTCCTGTTCGCCTTTTCTTCTTTCTCAGAAGAGCCTTAATATCTTTCATCGGATACCTCCTAAGCCTTCATATATTCCATGTCCGTAATTCAACCTTTACTGACATGGAGCAGTCAGCCTCTATTGTCTGACTTCTCGAAGTACTCGGTGAGGTTCTGCTCAGTTATGTAATACTTGACTCCGAGTTTCTTAGCCTTTATCTTTCCTTCTCGTATCCATCTCCTGAGGCTTCTAACATTAACCTGTAGCTTGTCTGACAGTTCCTCTAAGTCATAGAGCTTGAGCTCTCCTATCCTGATAGGCATTTCTATCTCCTCCTTATCGCTAATCTCTAATATCAGCATCGGTGATACTGAATGTAGAGCCATCAAAATTCACAAAGCAATTGCTGTTAGACTTTCCTAGCCTGTTCTTTAGTACTATTAGCTCTATAGAGTCGCTTCTTCCTGTATATATTCCTCTAGCTCCTGAGCTGTCCTGTTTCTCTGCTTCTTCGTTGAAGATAGCTATTACCAGAGAAGCATCTTGTTCTATGTCTCCAGACTCTCTCAAGTTCTCCAGCCGAGGCCTCTTGAGTTCTATCTCTTTAAGCTTGTTATCTGGATTCTTTGATTTACCTGTAGAGAGTATAGGAGCTGAGCTTCTGCCTAACTGAGCTCCAGCTATGATAGGTATATTACAGGCCACTGCTGCCTGTCTAAGAGCTTCTGAGGCCTGCTTTATCTCTACATACCTCTGAGAAGCTGAGCCTTCAAGAGGTATCTTCTGGAGGTAGTCTATAAAGACTGCTCCTGTGTCTTTTCTCTCTGAGGTAGCCATTATCAACCTCTTTAAGTCATTCTCATTTAGAGGCCTATCTATCACGAAGAGTCTGCCTGAGGACGTTAGCTCCTCATATTTCTTAATTGCCTCCTCTACTGGCTTTATTCTTTCATCAGGAGGACTTTTTATATACTCCTCATAGCAGTCAAAGTTAGGCTTTCCTTTGACTTCAATAATTGCCTTTGCCATGCTCATTAGCATCATGGTAGCCAGCTTATTCTTTGGTAGTTCGTAGCTGTAGAAGTAGAAGCGTCTATCTGGATATTTTTCTATCATTCTCAGCATCATGTTAATCATCAGAGTAGTCTTTCCATGTCTAGGCCTGCCAGCGATGATACTAATAGCTCCTTGAGGTATCCTTACCAGCCTATCTAACTCTTTGAATCCAGTCTCGAGGCTGGGAGGAGTCTCCTTCAAATCTCTCAGGTAGTCAGAGAGGAGGTAAGGCTCAGGTATCTCCAGGCCTCTCTTCTTCTGGAGAGTCTCTAGAGTACTCTGTAGCTCCATCTCTGCTCCTGTAATGTCATGAGCCTGGAGGATACCGTCTAACTTGCTTCTGAGTCTCTGGAGTTCTTTCTCTGCCTGCTCCTCTCTGTAGCCTTCTCTGAGTCTAGCTGCCTCTTCTTCGATAGCATCACTATTTAAGTCTGATAAATCTATCAAGGCCTCTGTAAACTCTTTCCTCTCCAGAGGACTCTCTATCTTAGCTAGATACCTTAGAGATTCATCTAAAGCCTTTCTGTATCCTATATCTGAGTCTAAATCATACTTTGAGAAGAGCCTGCCAGGTAGCCACTTGCTCCAGCTGACAGTCTTAGTTTCCTCAAAGCTCCTGCCTTTTCTCAGTAACTCATCTATGTCCTTTATGTCTGGAGGTAGCTTCATAACGTAGAGCCTGACTCTAGAATTGTAGAGAGACTCTATCAGCTTCTCTGTAGCTCTCTGCCCTGGCTCATCATTATCAAGAGCTACCACTAAGTCAGTAACTCCAGCATCTTCTAGAGCCTTCTGCTGATAGCTGCTTATAGTGAGTCCTCCTAAAGCTATTGCTGGTACAGGAAAACCTCGAGAAGCTATCAGTAAAGCGTCTAGGACTCCTTCGACAAGGAGAGCATCTTTACCCTGCTTACTCCTGACTCTTTCCAGTCCTATAAATCCTTTGCTCTTCTCAAGTCCTGCTGCATTAACATACTTCTGGAGGCCTTTCTTCTCTCTCTCTTCATCGCTTAGAAGAGTCCTGCCAGAGATACCTAGAGCTTTTCCAGAAGCATCTCTCCAGAGGACTGTTAGAGTGTGAGTAATACCTAAGCCAGCTGTAAAAAGCCCTGAGCTCTGAAGCTCCTCATCTGTATAACCTTTCTCCTTTAGATACCTTTTCAGTCCTTCTCTGTCTGTGTAAGCTCCTAGCTCCATTGCCTCTATTTCGGCCTTAGAATAGCCTCTATTGTCTTTTAGGTACTTTGATACTTCTTTGCCTCTTTCATCGCTTAGAGAGGCAATAAATAGGCTATTTGCCTCTTCTATCAGTGAGGCTTTTCTCTGCCTCTCTTTATACCTTTCCTCATCAAAGCCTTCTACCTTTACTCCTGCTCTCTCTGCCAGAGTCGATAGAGCTTCTCGAAAGTCATAACCTCGAGTCTCCTGCAGGTACTTTATCCAGTCTCCTGAGGCATTACAGGCAAAGCAATGATAAAGAGGCTTCTCAGTCGATACATAGAAATGAGCCTGGTTTCCACAAAAAGGACAGTCCTTAACTAGCTCTCTGCCTCCTTTCTCTATCCTCTTTGTAGGCATAGAGAAGAGCTCCTCCTGGTAGTTTTTTGCTAGCAAAATGTTATATATTTGTTCTATCTCGGTCATAGCTCTTCCCCTTTGCTGGCCTGCCTTTGCTTCTTATCTGAGGCTTTTAGATACACAATGTAATCTGGCTCTGTTTCCTTCTTCTTGAAAGTATTAGGCATTACCATTAGAGAAGCGATACCTGTTAAGTTTCCTGATAGGTAAGTGTTGCCGTTCTTGTCTTTGTTTTTCCAGAGTCCTGTTAGTCTTATCAAGTCTGCCTTCATGTTAGATGTCCTCCTTAAAAGTCTATAAAGTTCTCTGCTCCTGCTCTTACTCTTTCTAAGTTGTGCCAGTATATGAGAGTAGTCTTAGTGTCTGAGTGTCTAGCCATAGCCTGAGCCTGTTGTAGAGAAGCTCCTCCAGCAATAGAAAGTGTGATAGCAGTGTGCCTGAGACTATGAGCTGTCATTCTCGAGCTGTCTAGTCCTGCTTTCCTGAGAGCCTTCTTAACTATTCTGGAGATACTTCTGGTAGTTAAGGCCTCTCCATAGTTCTTGCTACTTAGAGAAGCAAAGAGAGGCTCATTATCTCTTAGAGCTCTTCCTAATTCTGTTCCTCTAGCCTCTAGGTAATTCTTCAAAGGAGTTAGAGCCTTCTCATTGAGAATTACAAAATCATCTTTTGAGTCTCTGCCTTTGCCTTGAATCCAGAGAACAGCCTGCCCTGACTCCTGCCTAATATCTCCTATCTCTGCTCTGGCTACTTCTACAGTCCTAAGAGCTGTCCTGGCTAGCAAGTTGAAGAGGGCATAGTCTCTGAGGCCTTCGATTGAGGAGGTATCAACTGACTGGAGAGCTTCTCTTAACTGAGTCTTACTGAGACAGTCTTTCCTGAATCCTTTAGGCTTCTTAGGACTCTTTACCTTTGCGATGTTAGGATATATCTTTTCTGCCTCGAGCCACTCAAACAGTTTTCTTACCACTGTCAGATAGCCTGCTACAGTGAGAGAAGTCTTACTCTTTGAGAGATAATCTCGATAGGCTAATATGTCCTCTCTGCTGAGGCCTTCTCCTAGCCTGTCTGTATCTTTAAGCCAATGGATAAACTGTCTCAGCTGTCTGGAATAGGTATCACTGGAGCTCTTCTTAACGTCCTGAGATGATATAAAGACTTCTGCAAGTTCCTCTAGCCTTACCTCTCTTCTGGAGAGTTCTCTTCCTTCTACCTTTGTTAGTCCAGTCATTCTGCCCATTACCTCCACTCTTTCTACATATATTGTACCATTTAGTTACTATTAAAGTCAAATATAGGATACTTTGATAC
>JBNGDY010000029.1:0-7580 GCA_049975665.1 Candidatus Nanoarchaeia archaeon
TTCTCTTTATTAATTGCTGTTTGCATAAAAACCTATAAGAATTTGCTTTTAAATTACTTTCTATAATATTAAAATAGCTAGTAAGCAAAATAATATCTGAATACCCCATATCAAATAAACAACATCTTGTTCTGTAACATGATTTTTAAATTTCTTTAAAAACCAGATAGAAAAATGAGTTAAACCATAAATCTTCTTATATGGCATTTCTAATCCATTTTTAACAGGCTTACCAAATGAATGTTTTTTTAATCCACCCCTTAACTTCAAAACCATCTCAATAATATAAGGTATAAAGACAAATACAGCTATCTTCTCAAAATTACCCAAAATAGCCATACTAGCTATTAAAGCACCTATTGCATAAGTTAATATATCTCCGGGAAATACCTTAGCAGGATAAAAATTAAACAATAAAAAACCAATTAATGCAGCAACCATACATAAACCAGTAATAGCTAACCATACAGAACCAGTAGAATAAGCTATAAAACTTAAGAAACTTATAATAATAATGCCTTGTCCAGCTTCTAAACCATTAAAACCAGCTAAGAAATTATAAACTGTTGAAGCACCAGCAATCCCTAATGGGATTATTAGCAATGGATAAAGTAAACCAAAATTAACATTGCCTAAAAAAGGCAGACCCATACTATGCACACCAGCATTTATCACAACTAATGGAATAGAAGCAACAAATGCCAAAAATAATCTTAATTTAATAGACAGCCCCCCATTTCTCCAACCTAATAAATCATCAATCAATCCAATAATTGCAAATATTAATATAACAGATAATAAAGCCAATATATTAATAGTGATACCATTTTCCTCATTATAAACAAAGGTTCTAATAGCAATAAATAATAATATTGAAAGCACAAACCCCATCACAACAATTAAACCACCAGAAGATGCCACATTCCTTGGATGTTTTGGTTTATTCATATCTTCCCATAATAATCCCAATCTCTTACAAACAGAAATCCATTTAGGCATCAAGCTTATAACAACTATTAAACTAATTAATGCTATTAATAATATCATATTAAACCTCTTCTAACAACTCTTCTGCAGATTCCTGTTTCTTCATTGCTCCATTCTTACTACAATAAGGACATCTATCAGGCTGTGTATTAGATTCAACAGAATATCCACATGCTTCACAATAAAATTTTGTCATACCCTAAGCAAGCAGGAGTAATTTAAAAACTTTCTTATCCAACATCTAAGTAATCCAATTATATAAAATAAATATTTAAGAAATTGAGAGCAAAATCAGTATCAAATAATATTAAATATTATCTTTAATTACAAAATTAAGATTATAATATGATAGAAAAATATTTAAACTATAGTTGTTCTATAGTTACATGATAACAACAATTCAGTTAAATGAAAATGTAAAAAAGGCCTTAGATAGGTTAAAATCTAATAAACAAACATATGAGGAGGTAATCCTAAATCTAATGAAAGAGGTTGATAATTGTAAAAGAGAACAAGAAAATCTATTAATTGAGGGATGTAAAGAGATGGCTGATGAAAATTTAGCCATAACAAAAGAATTTGAATCTATAGAAGATTTGAATAAATGGGAATGGTGATAAAATGAAGATTAAAAGAGGAGACATTTTTCTTGCAGACTTAGAGCCAATAAAAGGCAAAGAGCAAGGTGGAAAAAGACCTGTATTAATAATTCAAAATAATATTTCTAATAAACATTCTCCAACAACCATCATTGCAGCCATAACATCAAAAATTTATGAAAAAGAATACCCCACGAATGTCTTTATTTTAAAAACAGATTCAGGTTTAAACAAAGATTCAACAATTATGTTAAACCAAATCAGGACAATTGATAATTCAAGACTTTTTAAAAAAGTTGGTGCTTTAGACAGTTTTGTTATGAATAAAGTTGATAAAGCATTAAAAATAAGTCTATCATTGTAGTAAATTTATACATATTACCCGAAAATCCAAACACTTAATAAATTATAAGTTTAAACCATAAATAATTACATTTTCACTCTTATTTAATCCAATCTTATCAATAAGAATTATGAAAAGAAAATAGGGGTTAAATAAACCTCCATTAATGCAGCAGCTGCTAATATTAACACTGCGATAATAACAAGAAGTAAAGCATCTTGCAAAATCCTCCACATCCGATCACCTCTTAAATCCTTTCTAATAACAGCTACTGAAACAATACCTCCTGCTAATGCACCTATAAAATATGCAGCAGTTTCTGGAATACCATGTATCATATACCTAAACAAACCCATAGGCATACCACTTAGATTTTTAGCAAAGATGCCAACAGCAGTAGCAATAACAGATGCATTCCACACTAACACAAACATAGCACCTGCTCCAAAAGCTAGAGAAAATAATAATGTGAATATCAGCACATAAATATTATTAGCAAATATATTCATTATTAAACTAGTTTTTGTCACCCCCCCTGTAACAGGAGCTAATCCATGACTTTCAATACATTGTTGAAAATTAGCAGGACTATTAATAGCACAAAATGTTCTGATTTGAAAATTAAAATTTGTTGCTGCATGTTCAGGCAACATGATATACCAAAATGAAAATGCAATTACAAAACCTAGAAAAAGCCACATTAATGCATGCAATGCTTTGGAATGCTCTTTTAATAATCTACCAGACTTTGTTATTTCTACATCTTTATCTTCTTCAATCTTAATAATAAAATACATAAATGGTAAACAAGCAATAACTGTAAACAGCACAACAAGCAAACCAGAACCCTCTCTTAAAATAGTATCCCTGCCAAAAACAAATGTTACTAACAATACAGCAACAGAAGCATAAAACAACCCCACAAAAAACATCTCCCATGGACGTCTCTCACTCTTTCTTGGATTTATTAACATTTCTATCATTTTCTCACCTTTTTAAATTAATCAGCTAGAGTATTTAAAGTATTTGGCAATAAGATAAACTTTTATACCTCTCTTCACTTCCTAGTTTATGAAAAAGAGGTTTAAAAAAATTATTAAGAAGATTAAGACATTAGAAGTTCAGGGAGCAGAAGATGTTGCTAAAACAGGCATCAAAGCATTTCTAATAGAACCAAATAAACAAGCAGCTAAAATTCTCTTAAAATCAAGACCTACTGAACCTTTACTTCAAAATGCTATCAAGAGATTATTAAAAGCTGAAAATAAGAAGAGAGAAGCTAATAAAATATTAAGAGAAATAGAAAAAGCTCATAAACAAGCAGTAAGTAAAGGTAAAAAATTGATTAAAAATAATATGAATATATACACACATTGCCATTCATCTACTGTTATTGATATTCTTAAACAAGCAAAGCAAATCTCCAAGAAGAGATTTGTAGTTTATACAACAGAAGTAGAGCCGAGATTGCAGGGCAGGATGACTGCAAGAGAATTATCAAATGCACATATTAAAACAATTATTGCACCAGACTTAGCAGCAGAACATATTATAAGGAAGTGTGACTTATTCTTATTTGGAGCAGATGCATTTACAAAAAAAGGTGTAGTAAATAAGATTGGTACATCATTTTTATGTGAGCTAGCTAAGAAATATCACATCCCTCGTTATTCTTGTGGCATCTCAATGAAGTATGCTAATAAAGTAAAATTAGAAAAACGTCCTGGAAAAGAAGTATGGGATGATGGAGACAAGCTAATAGATATAGAAAATCCAGCTTTTGATTTTGTTAATAAGAAGCTCTTAACAGGCATTATCTCAGAACATGGCATACTAACATATAAACAATTTTTGAAAAAAGTGAAATGAAAAAACATCGTGTTTCAGTGATTATATTTTATGATGATAATGGAAAGTTGCTTGTTCAAAAAAAAGGGTCTAGAAAGCAAGGCAATAGTTTCAGATTTTTTGGAGGACATATAGAAAAAGGAGAAACACCAGAACAAGCATTAATAAGAGAAATTAAAGAAGAACTAAATTTTGATATTAATGATTTTGAATTTTTTAATAAATACCAGTTTGATATCGAAGAATTAAATAACCATATAGAAATGCATTGTTTTTTAGCTAACATACCAGAAATTGAATTGACGCCTAGTGATGAAGGAGATATAGCATGCCTTAATTTCAATAAGGTATCAGATTATGATTTTAGCAAACATGATAAGAAAGTATTAAAAGAAATTATTGATTTCTTGGGATTTAAAAAATGAAAATCTATACAGACGGCGCATCACGAGGCAATCCAGGTAAGGCAGCTGCTGCTTTTGTAGTTATTAATGATAGTAATAAGATAATAAAAAAGAAATCAAAATATATTGGTATAAAAACAAATAATGAAGCAGAATATCTAGCAATAATAATGGCTTTACAAGAAATTAAAGGCAATCTCACTATAACATCAGACTCACAACTTGTTATCAAGCAACTAAGAGGAGAATATAAAATTAATAAACCACATTTGCAAGAACTAGCTAATAAAGTTAACAAGCTGGTAGAAAACAAGCAAGTCATATTTAAACATGTTAAAAGAGACAATAAATATATTGCTATAGCAGACCAGCTTGTAAATCAAGTATTAGACAAAAAACTTAAATAATCCCTTCCTCTTTAGATGTGATGACATCATATAACCCACAAGATATAGAAGGACAAGCAAGTTCTCAAGATAGAAGAGATGCATATGAACCACCAAGAACATACAAGCCAGGACAAAAACCAACTAATAGAAGAGACATCCCCAGATTGTCAAGAGATTTAGGTTGGAAACTAGGAGACTGGGATTAATCAGGAATCTTCATACCATCTTTAATCCATTGATTGAAATCTTCTTGATTTTTCCATAATAATTTATAACTGCTTGCTTCATCATATTTCTCACAATTCTTAGGAGAATGCTTTCTGCATATTGTTGGTCTATTTTCATAATCAGAACATAAACCCTCTTCTGTTAATTTCTCACAAGGTGTATTAAATTGTATATTCCATGAATCATCATTATCTACAAATACTTCAACATCTTTATGCAGCAGATACCATCTAATTTCATCAATATCTTCCTTCTTATCTAAATCAGGCTCATCAATTTCTAATGCAACATATTCACAACACTTACTACAACCATCACAAGGATTTTCCTTTTGCTCTTTATTCATAAATTCAGCAAGAAGAATATTATTTAAAAAACTATCTCTATATGCTTCTCTTGCCACCAACACCACTTATGCCATTTTTTTCTAAAAGAAATAGAGAGAAAATAAGCTAGATTAGTTTTCTTTTGAAAGCCTAATTTTCTTTTTCTAAAAGAAAAGAGGCTAAGCCATTTTCAACACTTTTCTGAATACAATACTTGAAGCAAGACTAGCACCAATATACCATGCTATCCACCAACCACCTAAAATAGGATCATATATACCTCTTAACCAGTAAATTAATATTAAAAATGGTATAAATGTTATGAATAATGGTTTAAATGATGACTTCATCATCACACCAGTAATAGACATCATTTCAGCCTGCAACTCCTTAATCTTATCAGGATTGTCCTTATGCTTTTTTAAATCAGCCTGCAACTCTTTCTGCCTCTTTTTCAAACTCCTTAAATGTTCTTGATTAGTAAGCCATTTTGTTATTAATGAGGAAACAAATGTGATAACTACAGATATAACAATAATCGATACTTGTGGATATGCTTGCATTAATTCAACTACCATCTTTTACTTATGCATTAATTAGAGTTTAAAAACTTACCCATATAAATGCCTAATGTATAGGTTCACGACATATGTCACCCCCTTTATGAAGTAGAAGACAGTGAATAACATCAACAATATTATAGGTATTAAAAAGCATAAGATTGCTACATCAAAACCATCTCTCTTAAGGGTATAGTAGAAACCAAATGTGGACACGAATAAACCTAAGAAGATAAAACAATCTTTATAATTATCTATGTCCCTTCCTTTCTCTATAAAACTTGTTTTAAATAGTTTCACATCCAATAATTTATAATTAAAAATTCCTATCTTTAGTATGTATTAATGCCTTAATGCTAGCTCTAAATACAAAAATCAAATCTCCTCAATAAACCACTTCACAATACTCTTCTCACCCACTTATCAAAGAAAAAATAATACTATTAATATGAATTAACCATCTATATCAAATACTCCTATTGAAGAAGATAATAACCTTAAAAATTTACTTACCCCTTTAATCAAAACCACCTCATCCTTTAAAAAAACCTTTTAATGCAGGATTCATATCTAATGCATGTTGCTGTGCAATATTCTGATATAATTGATAGAGAATCATCACTGCAAGCAGAATAGCTGTACCACCAACTAATGCACCTAATAAATTAGCAACACTTGCCAACAACCCAATAGCAGCACCCCCCATAATGGTTAATGGGGTAATATATCGCTTTAAAATACTTTCTAACACTCTTTCATCCTTTCTAAATCCAGGTATAGATAACCCAGAAGACATAATATTCTTAGCCTGAGATTGAGCATCCATGCCAGATGTATTAACCCAGAAAAATGAAAAAATAACAGCAAATACCATATAAAACAGAACATGTCCTACTGCTTGCAATGCATAAATCCATCTAAAAGAGCCAGTAATAATAGCTTGCAATAAAGGAGTAGAATGTATCCAAAATGCAAAACCAGAAACAGGCTGTCCATTTTGAAATCCTCCTAAAAATGTAGCATGTCCTAACCAATTTTGCAACAAGCTCCCAAATAACTGCATATTAGCTGCTAATGCAGAAACTAATATAACAGGGATAACACTAGCATAAAAAAATTGCAATGGCCACTTAATACCATAACCCCTTATTCTATCAAAACTTAATGGTATCTCAACCTTTAATGATTGTACATATACAACCAATAAGAACAGAGCAATAGTGATAATAATAGGAAAGAGAGCTAATGCAGCACCCACACCATCCCCAACAATCAAGCTTGCTATTAATGCAAATACCTTACCTGAAGCTTGTAATGTACCTTCAGGACTTAAAAACTGGAATAATTGTGCAAATAATCTCCAACCAATACCACCAGCAATAAACAAACTAACACCAGAACCAAAACCCCATTTTTGAATAACCTCATCCATAAATATAATTAAAAAACCACCTAAACACAACTGAAATATAACTAAAGGTGCTAAACCAGGCTGAGCTTCCAAACCCCTCATCAAAACATAAACAATAGCTTCAAATATAACAAATGCAAATGCAAGTAATTTCTGCAAACTCTGAAAAAACTTCTTTCCTTCTGAGGAATGTGTATCAATATTTAATATCTGCGCACCTACAAGTAATTGCAAGATAATAGAAGCCATTACAATTGGACCTATACCTAAACTAATAATAGAACCAAAATCAGTTCCAAGTAAGATAGCTAAGTATTCAAATCTCTCTAATGCAGACTCAGCTAAACCATATAATGGTATATTTGCCAGTACAAAAAAAGCAATTAATATTGCTAATGTCCATTTAAGTTTAGTATTAAAACCTAATTTCTTTTCTACTGGAGATTTAACCTCTGGCAGATTCTTTAATATATCTCTGAGAGCCA
>JBNGDY010000030.1:0-7395 GCA_049975665.1 Candidatus Nanoarchaeia archaeon
GAGATTTTATAAAGGAATTTGTTAAAACAAAGCCAGAGAAAGCTAAGGAAATTAGAGAGAAATTAGAGAAATTAGACATGCTCAAATTAAAGCCAAGGCATATAACCAAGATAATAGATTTTATGCCAGAAGATGCAGAGGATTTGAATAAGATTATATCAGATGCTTCATTAAATCAAGAAGAAACTAATAAGATATTGCAAGCTATAAAATAAAAACTTTAATTGAAATGTTGATAAAAAACAATGGAAAAGGAAGAATATGCAGTTGTTTTGGATTACCTACCTTATGGGTATCCATTAGAGAAGAAGATGATGCCCATAGCTCAGGCTATAGGCAAGAAACATTTCACACTCTTGCAATTAGTCCCAAGAAGGGGTATGAGTTTTGAGATTGGAGAAGAAGCTTATATAGGAGAAGGTAAGAGGGAAAAAGTTTTATATATCCTTGGTAGATTACCAAGAGAGAATCTTACAGAAACAGCTAAAGAGAATCTTAAGGATTTTATACATAAGACTGTTGAGGAAGATGAGGAAAGGTTTGTAGCTTTTTTCAATAATGCTCAGCCAGTAAATACACGAGTACATCAGCTTGAATTATTACCAGGATTTGGTAAGAAGCATATGAAGGCTTTACTAGATGAAAGAGATGTTGAGGATTTTAAATCCTTTAAAGATATAGAACAAAGGGTTCCTAATATTCCAGACCCAAAACAAGCAATTGAGAAAAGAATAATGGAAGAATTAACTGAAATAAAACGACATAACTTATTTATAGCATAATGGCAGAAAAACAAGAACAAGAAGAAGTAAGACTAATTAGAATTCTATCACATGATATCCCTGGAAATATGAAGGTTAGACATGGCTTAACCAAGATTAAGGGCATATCTTGGAGTTTTTCTAATGCATTATGTAATAAGTTTAATATAGACAGAGAAAAGAGAATACAGGATTTAAGTGATGCAGAAAAGGAAAAGATTAGTGAAGGTGTTAAGAATCCTCCATTACCTGGATTTATGTTAAATAGACATAAGGATTTATCTACTGGACAAGATAAACATTTACATGGTAGTGATCTAGAGGTTGCTAATGAATTTGATATAAAGAGATTAAGACAGATTAAATCATATAAAGGGATTAGACATGGTGCTGGTTTACCAGTAAGAGGACAGAGAACAAAGGCTAATTTTAGAAAAAATAAACGTAAGGGGGCTGTTGGTGTGAGTAAGGCAGGTAAGAAAAGGGTATAATGGGAGATATAAAATTAAAACAAAAACAATATAGTAAGCCGAGGAGATTATTTAATAGTGAAAGGATTAAGAGTGAGAATGATATTATTAAGAGGTATGGGTTAAAAAATAAGAGAGAGGTATGGAAAGCTAAATCAGATATTTCTAAAATAAGGAGAAAAGCTAAGGATTTAATCTCTGCTAGTGAACAAGAACAGAAAGCATTTTTTGATAAATTAAATAAGACTGGTTTTAAAGTTGAGGGCATAGCAGATGTATTAGCATTAACAGAAGAGGATTTGTTAAGAAGGAGATTACAAACATTTATTTATGAAAAGGGTATGGCTAATTCCCCAAGACAAGCTAGACAATTAATTGTTCATAAAAATGTGTTGGTTAATGACAGTGTAGTTGATTTAGAGAACAAGATTAAGATAAGAGAACCAAAAAAGAAAGAATTAATAGAAAAGGAAGATAAAAAAACAAGAGAACAGGCAAAAGAAAAGCAAGAGGAAAAGGCAGCTAGTGGTGGAGAAGAGAATAAAGAAGAACAAGATAAAATAACTGAACAAGCTGGAGAAGAAAAGCAGGAAGAACAAGCTGAAAAAAATAAACAAGAAGGAGAAGCAAATGGCAAAGGATAAGGAGCAGACAGGTGTTGTTTATATATATACTACATTTAACAATACTATTGCAACATTAACAGATTTAGCAGGTAATACTGTTGGCAGAATTTCAGGAGGATTAGTAACAAAACATAATCGATTAAAGGCAAACCCAACAATTGGTATGTTTATTGCTAAGAGAGTTGGGGAGATTGCAAAAGATTTAAAGATAAAATCATTATATGTTAAAATCAGAGGAGAAACTGGTTCAACAGGTGCTGGGCCAGGTGCTCATGCAATTATTAAAACCTTAACTAAATCAGGATTTAAAGTAATAAGTATTGCTGATATTACTAAATCAGCAAGAGGAGGGCCTAAGAAAGCTGGGGGTAGGAGAGGTAGAAGGGTATAGTTTATAAATATTAAAATAGAAATATGGTTATGGAAATTATTGATAAACAAGATAAGAAGATTGTATTAAAAACAGATATAGGAGTGGAATTAGCTAATGCTATAAGAAGGAGTTTAAATGAAATCCCTATACTTGCTATTCAGGAGGTGGATATTTATAAGAATGATTCTGTTTTATATGATGAAGTACTGGCTCATAGAATGGGTTTAATTGTTTTAAAAAATAAAAAACAAGCTACAGAATATAAGTTAAAGGCTAAAGTAACAGGTGAGGGAAGAGAAGTATTAGCAGGAGAACTTGGAAAAGATGTTGTTTATGAAGATACTCCCATTGTATGGTTAGAAAATGGACAAGAAGTTGAATTAGTTGCTAAAGCTAAACCAGGTAAGGGAATACATCATGCAAGGCATTCTCCTGGTTTAATATATTACAAACATCTACCAAAGATTAATATTTCTGGTGAAGGTGAAAAACAATTAGAATTAGCTGAGTTTTATCCTGATGTATTTGAAGGTGGAGATAAATTAACAATTAAAGATGCTTGGAAAGCTGATTTTGATGAACAGGATTTAGAAAGTTATAAAGGTGTTGATGTAAAGTTTGATAATGAATTAGTATTTTATATAGAATCATGGGGGCAGATTAAGCCTGAGGAGATGTTTATAGAAAGTTGTAATATTTTAAAATCTAATCTAAATGATGTAAAGAATGCACTTAAGTAGATTTTAAATAAACTCCCTGTTTTAATTAACAGGGGGAGATGCCGGAGTGGTCAAACGGGCAGCGATGAGGCCGCTGTGGCTTAGTGCCTCCGGGGGTTCGAATCCTCCTCTCCCCATTTACTCATAGATAATGGGAAAATAGAAGAGCAAATGGCTCGCTCTCCCCATTTACTCATAGATAATGGGAAAAGAATAACTCAGCTAAAATGAGATTGGTGTTATTAAATAAGCATGGAGATAAGAAAAAAAATGGCAATAAAAGCAAGAATTGAGAAGAGAATGAAAAAGAAACAAAATCCAGAATTAGTTGAGCTAATAAAAACATTAAAACGATTAAATCCAGAATTAGCTAAATTAATAGCTAGGCCTAAGAGAATGCAAATAGAAATGAATTTAGATAATATTAAGCCAGGTAATCTATTGATACCAGGTAAGTTATTAGGCAGGGGTGAGGGGAAGAAAGCAAAGATAGTTGCATTAAGTGCCAGTCAAAAAGCAATAGATAAATTAAAATCAGCTGGTGGTGAGTTTGTTCCTTTAGAAGATGAATTAAAAAAGAATCCAGAATTAAAAAATTTAGATATAATATGGCAAAAACAATAGATGCTACAGATGCGAGAGTAGGTAGATTAGGGAGTTATGTAGCTAAGTTATTATTAAGTGGAGAAGAAGTAGTTATACTTAATTCAGAAAAATCAATCTTATCAGGCAATAGGGTTAATAATGTAGAGAAGATAAGAAGATTAAGAAATAAAGGAGGAAGCTCATTAAAAGGGCCTAAGATTCCTCGGAAAGCAGATAGGTTATTAAAGAGAATGATTAGAGGCATGCTACCATGGGATAGAGCAAGAGGCAGACAAGCTTTTAAACAATTAAAATGTTATATTGGTGGAGAAGGTGGAGAGAAAATAGCAGATAAAAAACCAATTAAATATCAGACATTAGGGGATATTGTTAAAGAAATATAATGGCAAAATTAGTTGTTTCAGGTAAGAGAAAGACTGCTATAGCTAAGGCTGCAATTGATAATGGTGAAGGAAATGTGTTTATTAATAGCAGACCATTATCTTTATTTGATGAATTAAGGCAGTTAGAGATTAAAGAGCCATTAGTAATTGCACAAGATGTGCTTGGTAAATTAGATTTTGATATTTATGTTAAGGTTTCTGGGGGAGGACAATCCAGCCAGATAGAGGCGTCTAGGTTAGCTATTGCAAGAGCTATTGTTAAATTTAAGGAAAGTAAAGAGCTAAAAGATGCTTATACAAATTATGATAGGCATTTGCTTGTTGCTGATACAAGAAGGAAAGAGACTTATAAGCCAGGTATTAGTAAGGCAAGAGCTAAGAGGCAGACTTCTTATAGATAATTAGATATTCGATTAGTTTTTGTTATTACCTTTTAGTTAATACAAATAGAAAGATTTATATATTGTTTTTTCTTTTAAGAGTTATGGCAATATCAGAAAAACTCATAGATGAAATAGGAAAGAAAATAGAGCATGTTCAAGCAAATCCTGATTACTACCTCAAGAGAGATAACAGATTGAGGGCTGATTTAAGGGCGATATGTGATATCTATTCGTTTTGGATAGAAAATCCTAGTTTAAGAAGGCAGATATTGAGAACTAGTGATATAGGTAAAAAGGAATAAAAAAAATAGCTAAAGAAGGTGTAAAAAACCTTCAAGATGCTTGGAGATATCTTCAATGCATTGGACAGGGAGGTGGTTTTTTAGAAGAGTTTTCCCCCAAAACTATACTGCGAGTTGGTAATTTTATTGATCAAAGGAATACAGGATTTAGACAAAATAGAGTGAGTCTTGGTTTGGATTATACTCCTCCTAATCCGGTAAGGGTGCCTGAATTAGTTAAGAAAGCATGTTATGAAATAAGAGAGAGTGATTATCATCCTGTGGAGGCTGCAGCTGTTGCACACCTTCGTATTGCGGGAATCCAGCCATTTTTAGATGGAAACAAGAGAACAGCTAGGCTGATCCAAGATAGAATTTTAGAGGACCATAATCTACCCCCTGCAGTAATTCCTGCAGGTGAAAGAGAAGTTTATATTGATTTGTTAGAGCAAGGACTATTAGGTCTAAAAAATAATAACCTTAAACAACAAAGACCTTTTTTGATTATGTTGGTGGAAAGGTGAATGTAGCTCTAGATGAATTAATTGATGACTTAAGAACTTAGATATTTAACTCCTAATCATCTCCTTGAGTTTTCTCTGAACAGCATAGAAGATTTCTGGTGAGATTATTGGGGGGTGGTTGCCTTTATACAATTTGCCAGAGAATTTTATTTCACCTAAATATGTTCTATTTGTTAATACTTTTTTTAACCCATTAACAGAAAGACCATAATTTTTTGCTAAACTATTTAATGAATAATTCTTGTTTAGAAATGTTTTAAATAATGAATGTATTTTAGCTGATTGTTCATTGGGTTTTAGTTTGCCATTAATTAATGAGTATCCTAGTGCAGGTCTACACATCACACTACCTTTAGCTGCTTTTTTTTCCATACCTTGTTTTTGATATGAGGGTGAATGTCTGAAACTCTCTAATAATTTCCAGTCTACTTTATCAGCTATATACTCTTCCATCTTGTCATTAGGTGCAAATCTTGCGCAAAAACTACATAATATATGTCCTTGTTTCTCTACCTCTTTCTTATCTTTATACCCACACTTCTCACACACCATAAATATAACAGTAAGAAGGAGATTATAAGTTTAACTTATATATTCTAGGAAATAAAAATTTATAACTATAAGAAAAATGTAATAATATGGATGAGGTGCCAGACACATTATATATTGGTGGTGATGAATCTAATCACGCTGGGGATAGGAAGAAAGGGGAGATAATTGTTGCTACATTTTCTTACAATGAAAGTGATACAGAGGTAAGGCAATATCCCTCTAATAGAAAAAGAGAACAGGTAGAAAAATGGTTATCTAGGAAGGGAAGAGATTATTGGTTTACTATTAGAGCAGGTGACCAATATAGACATAATTCTCAGAATCTGCCCCTAGTCATACCTCATGTAATAGGGTATTATTTAAGAAATGTTCATCTTCTCAATTATAACTGTCTGCCTAAAAATATACATATTGGTTTAGATGGTGAGTTAAAAAGAGATAATAGAGATTATCTCCAGGATGTATTATCTGAATTAATAAATGGAGAGATAATTATAAGGAATTTTGTTAAGAAAAAGGGTAAGAGAAATAATATGTCTCAGCTAGTTCATGCAGCAGATGTTAAAGCAAATGATTTATACAGGTCTTCTGTAGAAGAGTTACTAAATCATGAAAAACTTGTCAGGGCTTCTAAATGGTTGGAACCAATTATTAATTATTAGCTAAACATTTATATATATCTTCCATTTAAAAGAGATATGAAAAGAGGTTCAGTATTATTAATTGTTGGGATTGTCGTCGGGATATTATTACTAGCTAGTGTTTCTGCAGGGGTTTATTTTTACAAGTTTTATGTATTTGAGGATGTGGAGATTTGTTTAACTAATGAATATCAGAATCTTTTTATAAATTGTTCATCTAAACAAGAATGTAGGGATTATTTAGAAAGTAGCTCTGAATTTACTCAGGCACAGGAAAGATTAGATGAGATGCCTGAATTTATTAGTAGTAGGTTTGATGAAGCTATTGATAAAGCTGTTTTTTGTAATAATACATGCCAGATTAGAAAGATAAGGGGGATGGACAACAATCAGATAGGACAGGTAGCTTGTCAAGAATATGATGAGGTTTTAAGGGTTGAGATCACAGGTGAGAGATTATTGGAGATGTTAAGGTATGCAGAAGAAAATAATCTTACTAATTATTAATTTTTATTTGTAGTTTGTTGTTTTAATTCTTGTGTTTTATTTTCAATCTTTTTCTCAAGTTGTTTCTTTTTCTTCTTTCTTGATAATTTTATTGTAAAAATCATTATTATAATAACAACAAAGGTTACTATAATAGCAGAAATAACCTCATAAATATATAATTGTTCTACTAAACCCATTCTATTTAAGAATTCATCAATAACAGAACGGATTGCATCTCTCCAAACTAAAGCAATTATGAACCCAAAGCTTGCAATAACAGGACCGAGAACATCTGTTCTTATTTCTTCTTTTAAAATATCTAATTCTCCTCTTAAACGAAGAAGCATATCTTTTTTCTGATTTTCATGCATATATTAAACAGCATTGTGTAATTTATAAATCTTTTTCAATGTATCTTCTTGTTTCCTGTCTGAACATATCTATATAATTGTCTTTTTCTATTTCTTCTTGTTTTGGGGTTTTTAATTCCACTTTTCCTAGATGGTTTAATATAAAATATATACTTTATAAGTAATATATCTTATCATATATAAGGCAAGGCTAGTATATAAACCTTACCTTTATAG
>JBNGDY010000031.1:0-6986 GCA_049975665.1 Candidatus Nanoarchaeia archaeon
TATACTTCCGATTAGATTGGAAAGGTTTTTCCAATTTTCTCTCCTTACATTTTCTTGCTATTTTCATTTTATCTTGAGTATTTAAAGTCCTAATAATCCAACCATGAATCCTAAGCCAAACAGACCAACAAAGTAGATTAAATAAACCCACGCTGCGATTACTGCTGTTTTCAAAGGCCAGCTAAGATCACTGAATCTTACTCGCTTACTTTCTTCCATATCTTTTTTCATTTCTTTTTCCTCCTTGATTTACTTGATTTTGATTTCTTTTTTTTCTTTTTAGACTTTTTCTTCTTCTTTTTTGGAGGCACGCCAGTTAATATATTTACTGGTTGTTTCCTGGGTTTAATCGGAGACACTGCTCCTTTAGCTGCTTGGGCCCCAACATAACTAATCTGTTTAACTTCACCTGGTGTAACAATTCTTAATTTCTTTTTCTGAACAAAAGTCCCAGCTTGTTTTCCTCTTCTAAATAATACTCTCTCAACAGGAGTGACTCTTACTCTAGGAACTCTTCTTGCTGGACCAGCAGTAGGAGTAATTCTAAATGTTGCTGCTGCTTCCCTTGCTGTTCTCTTTGCACCTATTGCAAATGCTGTTGCTTTTGGAATTCTCTTTGCTATTGGAACAAACTTCCCTCTTCTCTTTATTTCTACTGTGAATGCTTGAGGTGTTTTTCTTCTTCTAGATTTTGGTCTTTTTGGGATTAACCTTTGTCCAGAATCTCTCCTTACCTTTGATATTTTTATCTCTGGGATTTTTGGAGGGACTATTCTTGGTGGAGGTATTTCTGCTGTTGGTTTAATAATTGGTCTCACCACCTGTCTTAAGGTAGGTTTAACCACTGGCTTTAATGCCGATTTTAAAACCGGCTTTATCACAGGTTTTACTATAGGTTTTATAACTGGCTGGGTTATTGGCTGAGTTATAGGTTTTAATGCGGGTCTAGCAATTGTTCTTGTAAATGGACGGACTATAGGTCTTGCGATTATTCCTGTTTTTATCCTTGGAGTAACTGCTGTCTTCCCAAAAAGATCAGTCTTAAGAGAACTTGATGTTGCTTCAACATCTACATCTAAGGTTGGAACTCCATAAAATTGACTTGTTCCTAATCCCAAGCCTCCAACCATCTTGGGAGCAGTAATTGCAGTATCTAATGCCTCCTTTGGAGCTTCAAATACTGATTTAGGTATTTTAGGTTTAGGGGGTACTAACTTCTTTGCTGCTGTAAATTGTAATTTAGAAAGTTGTTTCTTTTGAGCACTAGTAAGTTTTTGTCCAAGCATCAATGATCCTCCTCCTAATGTTGTTTCCTCCGCAACCGTTCTTGGTAATATAAATGTTGGCCCCTCTATTCTTGTGATCTTTCCTGTAGCTCTAGGGAATGCTTTTGTACTTGGTTTTAATCCAATTATATCATAATATATTTTTCCTTCTGGAATCTTTTTTACAACTGGACCAAAACGGATTTTTGTAACTGGTTCACTAATTGCAAAAACATCTGCTCTTGAAATAGTTTTTCCTGCCTTAGGAAGTTTAATTCTTGTCTTCCATACATCAAACACTGTCCCTCTTGTTGGAACTCTCTTATAGGTCTTGCCAATTTTGAATATGTCTTTCGTAGTAACCATCCCTCTTGATAATTGTGTTCCTGGTTTAACCGCAAAGGGTGTTAACTCTTTTATAATAAATTGTTGTTCTGCTGGAAGTTTAGCAAATTTCTTAGGAGTTATTCTCTCAAACCCCGTGGTCAAAACAGAATATTGTCTTTGTGCTGCCCCCGCTCTTTGAGTAGTTAAGACCCCAACACCTATATCGTCTCCTATTTTACCTGAAATTGTTCCTACTTTAGTAAAGGGTTTTGTTATTGGAGTTACCTTAGGAGGTCTTTTGAATAATCTTCTAAAGGGTGTTTGTTCTATCTTCAATACTGGGGCTCTTCTAGCTTTTAATATTGTAACAACATCTCCTGTCTTTCCGGGCTTCACAATATCAATCTTTGTTATTTTTGTTTTTGGTACAACAATTCTTGTTTCTTTTGACAATGCTCTTGCCCCTTTCTCTAATCTCTGACCAATTCCTCCGGAGATCCCGAGTTTAGTTTCTAATCTTGCAAGCTTTGAAGAGGGACCTATAAGCTTTTTTGGAACTTTCTTCAGTACTCCTACTACCGGAATTACTGCGAGTGCCCCCATTGCCGTGGCAACCGCCCTCTGTTTCTTAAGTTGTTTATTATATTGTTGAATATCTTTGTTATATTGTTCAACTAATTCTTTTGATTCCTTTTCATATTTTTTCCAATCCTCGTCTGTAACTCCTTCTGGTCTTGGGATAGTTATGTCTTCTAATTTTATTCTCTCTAATTCTTTTGTACCATATGCTACTCTTAATTCTTTAGCTGCTTCTGAAACAAATATGCCACTTCCCACATAAGGAATTGCATATTTTCCTAATTCTAATCCTGCAGTTGTTGCCACACCTACTTGTTCTCCAGTTATTGTTAATGGGGCCATTTTAATTTCTCTTGTTTTGTAGGCCATCTGTTTTCCATCCTCAAAAAGAGTTGTACCAAAAATAGGTTCTGTTATTGTTATATTCTTGTCCCCCTTAAAAACCTCAACATTAGGGGCAACTCTACCAACAAATTTTCCAACGGGTTGTGAGACTCCAACACTAAATGCTTCACCAACACCTGCTCCAAGTTCTGCAACTCTCCATAAGAAACTTGGTTCTTTCCTAATCCTTGCCATAGTTTGTTCTCCAACACTTCCTAATCTCTCAAGATATGTGGGTCCATCTTTCTTGAGTTTACTTACTGTTGGAATAAATGGAGTTAAAGCAGTTTTTGGAGGAGCAATAACTTCTTTTAAATCTCTTTTTCTCCTGCTTTGAAATCCTCCAGAAGCAGGGTCATAAACAACATCAATTTTTGCTGCATCAATTTTTGCCTGGGCAATTTGTTTTTTAATATCTCTCTGGACTGTTGTTAAAACTTTTCCTGCTTGTTCTTTTCCATAAGTCTCTTCTAATTGAGATTTAAGCATCTTAGTAAATGTTCCTGTTTTTCCTTCAGCTATTTCTTTTGCTGCTAAGTCTCCAAACCTTTCAGTATATTGTTGAAGAACAACTTGTTTAGGATCTAATTGTCTTAGCTTAGGATCTGTTTTTAATTGTTCTTGATACATTTTAAATGCTGTAGGTCTTGTAGTTTTTAATTGTTCTAAATATTGTTGTTGGGCCTCCTTCCTGGCTTCCTTGGCCTCTACCTTTCTTGCTGCAAATTCTGCAGCTGCAATAGTTTGGCCTGAAGAAAATCTTTCAACAACATCTGCTTTAGATCCCCTTAATCCTTTTTTTAATTCTTTAATAAATGCCTCCTTCTCCTTTATTCTTCCTTCATATTTATCTATGTCTTCTTTATAGGGATCTAAATCTCTTCCTCTTTCTTTTGCTCTCTTTAATGCTTCCTTTTCTCTCTGTATCCTTCTTTCCTGTTTCTTTATATAATCTTGAGCAATTTTTATTCTTTTATCTATCTTTGATTTAGATTTTTGATAGATAGGTTCAAGATACTGTTCTTTTGCTTGTTGAGGTGCTGCCCTTGCAACTTGCTGTTCGAATGCTCTTTCTTGAGCAGCTACTTTTTTCTGTGCTTCGGCTTTTCTTTCTCTTATTAATCTCCTCTCTGCTCTTCTACCAAGTCTCCTTTGTATTCCTGCAGTTCTTGAAATCTTTCCAGGTATTCTCCCTGTAATTCCTCTTAACTCTGCTTGTGTTTTTGGTGCAGGTTTTGAAGGTAGAGCGGCAACCTGCTGCTTAGCAGTAGAAATTGTTCCTCTTGTTTGTTTAATTAGGTCTTGAATATCTGCCATTTTATTTGAATTTAATTTTCCTTCTAGGTTTATTTATTCTTAAGTGTGCTGGAATCTTCATATCCATTAGTTGATCAGGAGTCAATCCTGCTTTTTTCATCTGTCTTTTCTTGATAATTAGATAGTTCTGATTATTTTTAGAATTAGTTGCTTTAGTAAATAGGTCTTTGAACTTCATCTTACTAGTAAAATATGCTTAGAAGTATATAAAGGTTGAGGTATTCACTACTAAGAGATGAATAAATAAAAAATAAAAAAAAAGGCCAAATGGCCAAATAAAAAAATTAAAAGGGGAATAGGATTTTTCCTTTTTGTTCCTTATAGTAATTCACAGCCTTTCCAACCGGGGCATCCCATAAATCTTCTAAATCTGCAAAAAATAATGCTAAATCTTTATAATTTTTGATATTAACATTTATATTGCAATTCTCAGGAGTATGCCCATGCCTCATACCTTTAGTTATTTTAGCTGAGAACTTATGTCCTTTCTTTTTAAAAACTAAAAGATCTGCTGGCATTTTTAAGCTCCTCCTCCTGAGAAGAAAATAAATCCTAAAACCACTATTGCTGCTATAACTATCAGAATAATCGCACCCTTATTAAGAGGTTTCTTCATTCCTCCTTGGATAGCCTTCATAGCTGCCTTAATAAGGAATTCATCACTATCGGTCGCGTCTCCCCTTCTCTTTATCTCATCATAGTCAAGATTAGATACAGGCCTTCTATCAATTTCTTTAAATATCATACATTTGTATTTCCCCATGTGCCAAAAAGCCCTTGGGTCAACTTCGTATGGTTTGTTCTTGATAATAACCATGTTTCCTGAATAAATTGGATAAAGTTTTGGAGGTTGAATTTCTCCCTTAATATTCAAATAGAATACAAGAACCTTATTCTTGTTCTGGTTCTTTTTTGAAGCTTTAAGGTTTTTGAGGCTTTTAAAACTCCACTTAAATTGTTTCTTCTTATTCTTAAGAAGTTTATTTGTCTCTTCTATTTTCTTTCCAAACTTCTGTTCATATAAAACTCTATTAAGAATTTTATCTGCTTTTAGGTTTGGATCAGGTTTATGACCTGTAAAATAAGAATAAATCAATTTAAGCTTTTGGACCTGATTAAGATTATTTATCTCCCTTAAAAAATTCTTAAAAGAATTCCTTATAAGAGGGACTTGTTCTTGTTTACCTAAATTTACTTTTTCTTTTTGCCGAATAACCATTTTCTTTCATTCTCTGGAACACCAACCTTCTGTGCTGTTTCTCTAGAAGCAAACTTTTTAGAAGTTACAAATAATTCTGCTAACCATCCTTTCTTACTCATTGCTGTTGCAGTAACAATCTCTGCTTGATCTACAAAGAATTTGGCAAACTTTAGATGATGAAATGTTTTTCCGATAAGAGCAATCCTAAAAGAATCCCTCACTGTGATTCCTAAGTCCCCAAGTTCTGAGATACTTAAATTGGAAACCCTTGTAGGGTTTCTTCTTTCAATAACATCACCAAATAAAGCATAAAGACCTCCTAATGGTTTTGGTTCTGAACCTCCATAGATATCTACATCTTCTGGATCTTCAAATCCCTGATTAGCCATTTGTTCTTCGTATTCTTCTATATCTTGTTCGTCTTGGTATCCTTCCATGTTTTGAGACCTCCTTTCATTCATTTTCAGCGTCATACATTACCTCTAACCCTGCCATAAGCACGAGAAAGATTCCTACGCCAATGTTTATTAAACCATAGATTTTTGTTAAATCTGTGTTGACTCCCTGGACTCCGTAAATTAATGCAAACATCCCCAAGATAACAATAAGCAACCCTGTCATAAAACCTAAAAATTTTTCCCCAGACCAGATAGCAATAAACAACAACGCCCATGCAAGAAAAGTAAAAACAATTATTATATCTATCATTTTAAATTTTTAAACCTCCTATTAATTTATCATAAACGGACCTAAACATATAAACAATTCCAATGAAAATTAAGATGAAAGAAATCCAAGAGATCCAAGCATCCTCATGACCTGATGAAAAATAACTTAGTGTTAATCCTGGCAATCCGTTTACAAAAATCCAAATCCCAACCACTAATAATAAACAAGATGCAAAAAACATAAAGACCCAGTTATCTTTCCACTCCCCAATTACCATTAACATTATCACAGAAAAGAATAATAAAAAATAAAGATAAACTGATGCGTTTTCCTCAGTTATTACCTTCCAAGTAAATGCTGCCTCTTGATTAAATCCATCATAACATGCCATAGCAGAAGAATAAGGCCCAGGGATATTATTTGTGAAATTTGTGTAACCTATACTGTATGAATACAACCCTCCCGCAGAATAATCTGCAAACAAATTTTCTCCAAGGAGAGAACCATTTGGATAATAAACTGTAAACCTACAGGAAATATTTTCCGGACAAGTTGTTCCATTTGTAAATTTGCAGAAACCTTCAAGTGTTACTGCCTCATCTGTTTCCCATTCTTGTTCTACTGGAAAGATAAGAAGAGTATTATTTTGTAGATTAATAGAAAAATTTTTAGAAGAAAACTCTACTAACCCAGCAGAAGAGTTTGCATAGACTATAATTGTGTTAGGCCCCTCTATACTGCCATTAAATAGTATATGGTTATTAGTAATATTACAATTAGGTATTGAAGTATTAGTATCCCCATTTAAACTATACCAACATGCTTCAGGAGTTTTACTAACTGAAAAATTTAAAGGTATATTAACTCCAGAAGTATATTCTCCATCTGGTTCATAAATAGTTAAAGTGGGGGCAAAAGTATCTATAGTAAAAAATACACTAGTGAAATTTAAATTACCTTCAGAGTCATTAACCCATGCTGTTAAGTTATTCTGGCCTTCATTAAATGTTATATTTATGGGTGAAATATAAGTTATATTTGTACCATTCCAATTGTACCATGTTAAATTTATAGGATTTCCTCCAGAAACGGAAATATTTAACAAAATCTCCGAAATATGGTAGGTACTATTTAATGGTGAATCTATAGAAATTTCTAAAGATGATACCTTTTGACTTCCAGGACCAATACTATAATTTAATAAATAACTGCTTACAGCAGTATCATCAGTATTAAAAATAGGT
>JBNGDY010000032.1:0-6357 GCA_049975665.1 Candidatus Nanoarchaeia archaeon
AACCGGTGCCTAAGAAGCCTTGGTGGAAGTTCTGGTAGCTACGTCCCAATCCCCAGCAGCGAGAAATCGCCTTCCTCATAGACCTTTTCCACGTACGCCGCGACGGGCTGTTTGACCAGCGTGCTGCTGCCGGCGTGCTCACCTCGCCTGCAGACTCGGATGCCTTTTGATCAGGACTATTCCCTGGCTACGCTGGTGCCACCGGCCACCCCTCACATCTTCATCCCACCACCCCTGGCGCCCTGCTGGGCCCCACCACTTCAAGCACTTCCCGCCCGCTGGGTTCCCTTCTTGCGGCCAGCAAGCAGTCCGACACCGACTAACCCATACATAATCGTAGTTGGCTCTGGTATGCTTGTAGGTGCTGGTCCAGAACCAGTCCAGTTATCACCAATAAGATTAAAATCTTCTAAATCTACCATACCATCATAATTAAAATCCCCCTGATACCAAGAACACCCATCTCCTCTATAAACAACATCTTGCGAACCATAATTAGCAAGAACAATAGCAAAATCCTTATTATCCACCTCTCCATCTAGATTAGCATCTCCTGGACGTGCTATTGTGAATGTCTCATTAACAATCTCTAATGGTTGAGTTGTCCCATTAGAACAAAAAGCATATCCACCAAATAAAAAATTCCCTTTTACTTCACCTTCACTACTTGTGAAAGCACCTTCATAATCATTAATATTCATATAATATAATCCTAATTCTCCTTTTCTCTGCAATACACCAGATTCACTCGTCTTCACTTTCCTCGCCGAGAGCTCACCGATTAATCCAATAACATTGTAAGCTTCATTAGGATCCATCTCCTTATCTTTGAAAAAATCGTCTTCATTTTCAGGAAAACCATTTTCATTTCTTAAAGACACATTAATACCTTCAATATTAACAGGCAAACCATTTTCATTTGTAGTCCCTGCCTCATAAGGCCCATATAATATCCATTCTGTTGCTTGTGTTCTTGTATCTAACTCTCTATTATCTCCTATTACATCCACAGGATATTCATAACCTTTTGTGATAACATCTGGTTGTGAAGAAATTAAATAAGCTGTATCTGCTTTAACACTCCCAGCAATAGCTGGAAGCAATCCTGCAATTAATAATGTTTTTAATCCCATGATTCTTCTAAGAATTTAATATTTAAAAACCTTTCATATAACCAAATAATACTATCTGGTATGATATTCATAACCTACTCTAGCTAAATCAGGCACATTAACTTTATCACTCTTATCAATATCATATGCTTGTGCTGTTGTCCAATTTACATCTCCTTGTTGTGTGTTATAATTTGTCTTAATCATATTAACATCTTCTAAACTCACACGCCCATCACCATTTAAATCAACATCCCTTACTGGTGCATCTTCATCCTGATTATAAGTAATGCTACCATCATCCTCGCAAATTGTAGTATTACAGCCACCTGTCAAAATAGGAGTATTATCAGGCAAACCAGGGTGGATATAATTATCACTAAAATTCCTAATCAAACCCCAATAATTTAACACAACCTCACCACCCTGCCCCGCCACCCCAGAACTAATATTCCCACCCCTGCCAATTAACAAAATATTAGTAGTATTGAAGAGGTTTGGATAACTACTAGTTATCTCTAATCTACCAGCATCTCCTCCCTTACCTGCCTGGCCTGAAAACACAATCTGACTACCTTCTAAAAAATAATTTTCTCCAGAAATATTCAAGCTAAGATTTCTAGCATCACTACCTGTATAAGTTGTATATATAGATGCATTTAATGTAAAATTACCAAAATCACATACATCATCAGAACATAGAGAAGAGTATAAATAACAATTCTCATTTATCTGACAATCAGCTTGCTCTGAACACTGCTCTAGACAAGAATCTAACTCTCCAGCATACATACCTAAACTTGTTGAGTAAGTAGATGAATTTGTATCCCCTGCTAATCCAGTATAAACATCACTAGTATAATTATCAGAATAAGCTTGTCCTCCAGAACTAGCATCAAATGAATCCATAACATAATTAGAAGAATTACTAACCTGTGAAAAAACAAAACTAGATAAAAATATCAGCATAACAACTACAAATAAATATCTAAATATTTTATTTATCTCCATCTTAGGATTGCAAACATTTAACAGCAACAATATTTAATGTTTGATTTTCATACTGAATAGGCACTTGCTGACAAGTAGATGCTTGTTGATATAGTTGGATTACTGCTTGTTGATACCCAGCTTGCATACCCTCTCTATAAATAGATACCTCTTGCTCTAACTGCTTCTCCTGATACTTATCAAACACAATATAACCTACTGCCCCAATCAAAAGCAAAGCTAAAACAAAAATACTTATTACTGTCCATTTAGATTGTTTCATATTTCACCTTATTTTATTTATGTAAATATAATAGAACTATTATTAATAAATCTTTAGGTAGAGATTATGTGCAATCCAATGACATATACCCCCTCATAAATCTTAAGAAAAACATAATAAGTTTCCAAATAGAAGCTTATATGCCCTCACCTATATAACAACATACTTAAACAAAAACCTTCTTTTGTTAGAGTATACCAAAACATAGGTAAAAGACCCTTAATATCTTAAAAAGATTATTAAAAAATGTTCAATAGAGAATACAAAATAACATAAAAATGTTCAATAGAGAATACAAAATAAAAAGGTTTAAATACTTAATTTGTTTTAAATATTAATGATAAATCATAAACAGATTGTAATTTTATGGAAAGAATTTAAATTTCCTAAATTTATCAATCGTAACTATGAAATAAACTTAGAAAATGATTTTATTATTACTATCTCTGGACCCAGAAGAGCTGGAAAAACATTTATCTGTTTTCAATTAATAGATAAATTATTAAAAAAAGGTGTTTCAAAAGAAAATATCCTTTATATTAATTTTGAGGATAATAGATTACTTGGAGCAGATGCTAATGATTTAGATAAAATCCTAGAATCTTATAAAGAAACATATGAACCAAATAAAAAACAAAAAATATACTTGTTCTTGGATGAAATTCAAGTTGTGAATAATTGGGATTCTTGGGTAAGAAAAATTAATGATATTGATAAAAACATAAAAATTGTTTTAACTGGTTCAAGTTCTAAATTATTGAGCAGAGAAATATCTACTGTACTTCGAGGAAGAGTTTTAAACAAAGAGATTTTTCCATTAAGTTTTAAGGAATTTATTTCTTGGAAAAATCTAGATTATAATATAAAAACCATCTCATACAGCAAGGAGAAAATGAAAATGAAAAAATTGTTTAAATCATTTTTAAACAAAGGAGGATATCCAGATGCAGTTTTTCAGGAAACTGATAATGAAAAAATTTTGCAATCATATTATGATTCTATGATTTTAAAAGATATTGTAGAAAGACATAAAATTGAAGATGTAAAAAAGATAAAAATGTTATCTAATCTCTTACTTGAATCTGTTTCAGAAGATATTTCATACAGCCGTCTTGCAAATAAATTAGCTTCAATAGGAATAAATATTAGTAAGAACACAATAATTGAATATCTTTCTTATTTTGAAGATGCTTATGTTTTTTTCCAAAATATAAAATATGAATACTCTCAGGGAAAACAGATGGGTTCTATAAAAAAATTATATTTTATTGATAATGGTATGTTAAATAGTGTTAGTTTTAAATTTTCAAAAGATAGTGGCAAACTTTTAGAAAATCTTGCATATATAGAATTAAAACGAAGAGGTTTGAATGTTTTTTATAATAGAGATACTTATGAATGTGACTTTGTAATACAAGAAAAAAATAAAGTTGTCCAGGCAATTCAAATTGTAGAAGAAATTTCTCCTGAAAACAGAGAAAGAGAAATAAAAGGATTAATAGAAGCAATGAATAAATTTAATTTGAAAAAAGGTTTAATCCTCACATATGAACAAGAAGAAGAAATAATAAGAGATAAGAAGAAAATAATAATCAAACCTGTCTGGAAATGGTTATTAGAATAAGCTTATTAATTTCAAAATATATTTAAACATTATTCCCTGTCTCATAAAAATATACAACCATAATATTTATTTCCTTATCCTTGTCCTGTGTAAGAGGAAACTATTTACAAATCTTTCCCTGTATATAAAACAACTTTATTTATGCCTTATTCATATCTTATCTCTCAAATTTATAAATAATAAACAAACAACTCTAACCTAACAAATAAAATCCATCACCCCAAAACAACTCTAACACCATTAAAACAATGCCATTAAAAGCCAACCTATTAAATCAAAAATAGCCCTAACACCATTCACATCACCACTACACTAACTAGATTATTTATTAAATCAAATCTCAACATCCAACGCAAAATCAACAAATGAGGAAGATTTTATTTTTTCAATCTTAAAAGGAGTTTTAGAAATAACAAAAGATCCTTTAGGATGGTATTTTTTCAAAAAATATAAAAGATTAGAAATATCTCTCCTGGTTATCTTTTCTTTGTTCTTAACTTCAAAAGCAGAGATTTCTTTATTAGATACTTCTAAAAAATCAACTTCTTTATCCCCCTCTCTCCAATAATACTTTAAATTTTTTATACTTGCAACAAAACTTTCTAAAAGTTTATCCCTATTTGAACAATAACTAAAAGCCATATTCCACCAATAAGGATAAACTCTTTGTAATTTTCTTTTTGAAGAAAGTGTGCTTGGTCTGAAATTTCTCACAATTCTGATTAAATAACAAAACTCCAGATAAAAAATATGGTCAAAAAGAGTTTTCTTGCTAACTCTTAAATTTTTAGCAAGATTATCATATTCTAAATAAATTCCAGGTTCTGAATAAAACATATCCAGAAGATTAAACAATAAATCAACATTTAAATTATCAAACCTTGAACTTAAATCAATTTTCACAATTTTATCAATGAGAGTAGTTTTCAAATAATCTTTAATTAATAATTCATCTTCCCAAAAAACACATTCTGGAAAACTCCTTGAAAAATAAAGCTCAAACTCTTTTTTCAGTTCTTTTGCATATAATTTCTTATTTTTCAAAAATTCCTGCTTGTTTTTTATTTCTAAAAATTCCTCAAAAAATAAAGGATAAATATTCATTAAAAAATATCTTCCTGCGAGATTTTTTATAGCATCCTGCTCTAAATTAACACTACTTGAAGAAGAAACAAAAAATTTTATATTTGGAAGAGAATCATAAACTATTTTTAATTGCTCTGCCCAATTTTTTAATTTAGTAATTTCATCAAAAAAAACAAAAATTTTCTCTTTTTTAAAATCAGTTCCTGTTAATTCAGAATAAGCATTTAATAATTCAAGAAGGT
This sequence comes from Candidatus Nanoarchaeia archaeon, assembly GCA_049975665.1. Classification (GTDB taxonomy): domain Archaea; phylum Nanobdellota; class Nanobdellia; order Pacearchaeales; family GW2011-AR1; genus JBNGDY01. Next base: position 5,338 of record JBNGDY010000032.1, read on the forward strand.
CTTCTACTTCTTTATCAAAATTAAAATAAAAAATCTTTTTAGGATTGTTTTTCTTTAGTAAATCCTCAATATTTTGATATAAAAGAGTGGTTTTTCCAACCCTCCTCAAACCAGATAAAATAACAACCTGTCTTAAATTTTTCAAGGAGGAAATTTTTTTATAATACTTTCTTCTATATTTTAGTGCAAGATTTTTACTAATCTTTCCTTCTTTCCACCAAGGGTTTAATAATTCCAAAGTATCTTTTATATCTAACATAAGTTTCGTAACAAAAACCAATATTTAAACCTTTCGTTTCCATTTGGAAACTTATGTAAATTCCAACAACATAAGATAACAATCAAATCACACTAATACACTAATCACATTACAATTATCATGTAACCTTAATTACAAGCTTACTACCATCATAATATATCTTAGCTTCATCATTAGGTCCAAATGTGGCATTCTCACCAATATGTACATTATCTGTAAATTTAGCTGGATTACCTGTTGTGTTAAATGTTGTTTCTGTAGATGAGCTATCTAATATGAAATTGTCATTAAAGTTTAATTCTTCATCATAATCTACTTTTGAATAAAGGATATTAGATGTAACATTCCCTACTGGTGTCAAGTAATCTACAATAAATGCAGATATATGTGGGAAATCTGATGACAAACTAGAATCATATTGCCCTGCCTCTCCACTAACCCAATATGCACCTGTTAAATCTAATGAAGAACCCCATGTTAAAGGTACTGATTGAAACTCTACTTGATGTGCTGCATGCTCTTTATAAAGTGTAAAAGGTGTATAAGTTAATTTAGAAACAGGTTCAGCGAAATAATCACTACCATTAACAACAAATACAGAATTACCAACACTAGCACCACCCAATCCCATTGTTCCTACACCAGTTAATTCAGAAATCTCTGCTTTATTCATTTTAATCTTATCATCATAAGCTGTTATTGAACCCCCTTTATTATAGATTATTAAATTATCACCATTTTGAATTGGTGGTGTAATATCC
>JBNGDY010000033.1:0-1225 GCA_049975665.1 Candidatus Nanoarchaeia archaeon
AAATATCCCTGTGAGTAAAAGAGGGAAGGTAAGGGCTGTTTTAGATGTTATTGAGGGTTTAAAAGAAAAGTTTAATACAACATTGATTCCTCAAGAAGAAGTGATTAAAGAGCTTGTTGATTCTGGAATGAAAAACTGGGAAATTAATGATATTGTAATACAATTAAAGAAAGATGGGTTGATTCTGGAACCAAGAAGGGGTTATTTTTCGCTACTTTAGAATTATCACAATAGTTTATAAACATGTTTTGTTATAATAATACAATGGAATTAAAAATTAGTGAGTATCACCAGAAAAGATATGAAGTAATGAAGGAAAAGAGGAAAAATGCTATCTTAGATTTATTGACTAGGAATGAGGCTCTTTGTTTCTTAAAAATCAAGGAAGCATTAGTTTCAAATGATTACTATACTGAACAAGCAATAAATGAGTTAATAGATGAAGGCCTTATCTATCAAAATAAGAAAGAGGATTATAAGTTAAAAAAGTATTAAACGAAATATTGTCAAACGCCTATAAGAAGATGGAAAGAAACAAATGTATAAATATTGATTGTATTGAGGGAATGGAATATAATCAATTTGACAAAGAAGAAACTTTAATTGAATTAAATAGAAAAATTAAGGAGTAGTGCAAATGATAAGTAAAATAAGAATTTATTGTGAAAATTGTAAAAGAAATACTATATATAAAAGGCATGGTGGAGAATATTATGTGGGAGTAGATGAAGAATCTTTTTACATATTTCAATGTGAAGAGTGTATGAATACAATAGACTTAACTAATTCAGATTTAGAATTAAAATTGTTAGAAGATATAGAGAGTGAGAATGGGGAATAAAGACATTTTGACAGAAAATATAGAATTAAAAGAGAAGTTTGAAAAGCTAAATCAATTGAAAGAGAAAGATTATTATACTTGTTGATATTAAGTATAATACTTTGCTTTATTGGTTGGCTTATGGTAATATAATATGGCAGATATAAATATAGGATTATTTGGAATTAGAGGTGGAAGGATAGCCCATATAGAGTATATCCTAAGAGAAAATCCAAATTTATCCCCCAGTCAGGCAGAGAACTTATTTGAATATATGAGAAATTCTGGCATCCTTAAAGAAGTAAGAAAAGGAATATTCTTCCCTAAAGGAGTTGGAGTAGCTAGGAGGAAATTAATTGAATTTGATGAAATAGGAGTGTCAGAATCTATGAGAACTGCTGGGCA
>JBNGDY010000033.1:1235-2833 GCA_049975665.1 Candidatus Nanoarchaeia archaeon
GTGTTTATTGGGTTGATTTAGCTGATGAGTATATAACTATTAAACCTAAACCTCTTCAAATTACATCTAGAAATAGAAATATTATGATAGAGATAGGAGCTTCAAGAGAGACAAGAGGTAATGAAAATGTGGTTGTTGAAGCAAGAGGATCAATAGTAACAAGAGGGAGAAGAGCTAGTGTTGATGTTGATTTAGATGATATGCAAACAACCTTATTTGATTTTATTAGGGCAAATGACTTTTCAAATACAAAACAGATGGCCGCACATTTAACAGATGAGATTATCAAAGTTGGGAGAAGGGTACTGCCTACTAATATGGGGGTTAGAGATTTTGAGGGAGTATTAGAATTTAAAGATCCATTAACTAAAAATGTTAGAAGAAGATATAAAAGATGAAAACAATACAAAAGATGAAAACAATACTTAAATTAGATATAGATTTTATTCCTCCAAAAGATTGGATTAAGGACTTTATAATTACAAGAACAGCTATGTTAGAAGGTATGGGTTATAGTGTTGAAGAAGTAATTTATAGAAAAAGTGGTTCTGGCAAGGGCCTACACTTTTGGATATATATAACTCCTTTTGTGAATGAAGATATGGAAATATTGAAATTGCAATGGCTATTAAATGATGATGAAACAAGATGTAAGATTAATCTTAAAAGATTGACAACAAAGAACACAATCCTTGATTGGAATATTTTTTATGATAAGATTTTATATAAGAAACCAATGCCTGAAAATTGTCAAAGATGTGCATTATTAAAATATATGAAGGAATCAAAATGTGGAAATTAATATTAGAAGATTGTAGTGAAGAATTACTAAAAGTATTGCAAGATATAGGAGAAAGAGACTCAAAATTCTATTATTATATCCAGGAAAATGAGATAGTCATACCCCTAGATAATAAGGATATGGCTTATAGAAAGGGTATGTGGTTGAATAAAAAAACTAATATTAAACCAAAATTTAGAGTGGAATATGAGATTAAATAAGAACTATAGTCCTAAAAGAGGATTTGCTTTAGGGATATTGATTGGGCTTTGTATTGTTTCATTAACTTTTATAACTTCTATAGAACTGATTGATGTGAATGATAATATAATCTATAAGGCACAACGATTTGTTTCTAAAGTTAAATTCAATTCAATTTCATTAGAATGGCAAGATAAAACATTAATAAATGCTATCTCTATAACCTGTTCTAAACAGCCTAATCAAACACAAATGGTTGAATGTGTTAATGATTATATAAGGAGTGTTTTTAATTTTCAATACCATCATATAGGAAATATATTAAGGATGCCAGAAGATATAGTGGAAAAGGGCGGGGTTTGTAGAGATTATACTGTATTTTATAAGGCAGTATTAAATAATATGGGGATAAAGAGTGAGTTTATATCCTCAAATACACATATCTATCTTAAAGTTTATCCAGATAATCAAACCTGTATTTTGGATCAAAGAACATTTTATTGTGTGGAGAAAGATATATAAACTGGGATTAATTTATTATAAGATGAAAAAAGAAGATATTACATTCAGCAGGATAGAAGAGGAAATAAATGTGGTTTGTGCTTTTACCCGCATG
>JBNGDY010000033.1:2843-6259 GCA_049975665.1 Candidatus Nanoarchaeia archaeon
CATGAATACCTCCACCCTGACAGGTTTTTTGTCAAGCATCACTATAGTAATATAATTTTTATTATATTACCACCCTCTTTTACCTGTCATATATTTTGGGCATTGATTCCTGCTGATTTTGAAATAGAAAAGTTTATAAATGAAAATTGGTTATATATTGTGTATGGTTACAAAAAAAATAGTACCAAAAGATAAGAAATTAATCCTTAATATTGCTGGTTATTTAAAGGACATGTATAAAGATTATAACCCTTACCAACAATTTTCTTTCAGAATAATTCCTGATAAAAATAATAAAACAATTAAATTAAGATTTACAAGAAATGGCAATAAAAAGAACTCTAAGTAGTTTAGTATTAGCAGGTGCTTCTGTATTTGGAGCAAGTAATGCTAAATCTGCTGAAATTTCAAACTTTAATTTGTATATTGAACCCCAAACAGCAGAAGAGGGTGTAGAAGCACATCCTTGGGCTGAGATAACATTTATAAGAGATGATCCTTATTCATCTTTTGATAGTTATGATATAGAATGGAATTTATATAGGAATGGTATAGAAATACAATCTGAGAAATTAGGTGTTGATCCTCTATGGGCAGATGACAGCCTTTTGCCAGATGAAACCTTTACTTTTGAATATGATTCTAATATTTGGATAAATTCCAGCAGTATGTGGGAAGACTTCATTCCTCCAACAGGAAATGATACATATCAAGCAAGAGTAAGAGATTTTTCTCCTGATAATGAAAATAGAAACCATTTCCCAACAACATATTCTAATGAATTAAATGTAACAAGAATACCTGAATCAGCTACATTAGGATTAATGGGTTTAGGTGGTTTAGGAGTATTTTTGAACAGGAGAAGATATGCCAGAAGATACAAACAAAACCAATAAAGAGTGGTGGTATATTATAATTGTTGGATTGTCAATATCGGTTTTACTTTTAGGAATGTATTTTGTTTTTAACAATGATGATAATGAAAGCCCATTCTGTTTAATCTCAGAACCTGAATATATGTTGAATTGTACTATGAATAACCAAACAATACAGGCAACAGCATCAGCAGAAAATGTCCAGAAAGCAATTGATGAACATGATTGCCAAATAATAGATGAGACCCATAGATTAAACATTATTTATTGTTATGAAAATGTTACAGAAGATGTAGAAAATTATAGGTTATTGGCTAAATCAGAGTAGTTCTTCTTCTATATCTTCTTCTTCTTCTTTCTTTATTAACATGATTATGTATTGTTTGATTATTCTTCTTCTTTGTATAAATAGTAAAATCAAGGCTCCAAAAATAAACCCAAGTAATATCCATAACCATAAATATGATTTCTTTACATCTGGAGTTGGTTCTGGAGTAGGGGTAGGTTCTAAATCAGGGATTATGCCAGTAATATTAATACATAGTTCTTCATAATTATTTATCCATGAATCCACATTCTCTTCACTTACTCCCTGTCCAAAAACTGATATTAATTTTTCTGTAAGTCTCTCTAATTTGCTCTCATTATATGTGGTGTTTCCCTCTTTAGTATTCTCTATAATAAATGTTTTTATTACTGGACAATAAATAGATTTATTATATTCATATCCGGGTAATCCAGGTGTGCCTCCTGGGCCTCCTGTTCTTGGCCCATCATATTCTTTAATTGAAAATCTTATATTATCACTATTTAAATTACCAGAACTATCTTCTGAAATTATAGATATATTATAATCTCCTTCTTTTGTGAATCTTAATTTAAAATCATTAATACCATTTGAACATGTAGTAGTATTATAGAAACTTAAGGGGCCTGTGATGTTATATCTACACTCATCTAGTTGTGCATCATAAACATTAAATATAAACTCTATATCAATGTATTCTACCATATTACCAAATAATTGACCTTCTGAAGGGGATAGAAAAGTGATATTTGGATTTATAGTATCTGGTGATTGAAAGAATAATTGTTCATCTCCAAAACATCCTATTGTTGTTTGCTCTTCTCCAAAACAAGGAGATATAGTCTCTTCATCAAGAGCAGATACAAAAGACACAGCTAAGATTATTGAAATTATTATTATTATGAGTTTTTTTTTAAGTTATCCATTGTTGATTTTTATTTCTTTTAAGTGTTTTTTATAATCATCACTTTTTTTCCATCTATTCCAACATTTTTCATGTAATTTTAATGCTTCTCTATCTTATTTCTTTCTCATATCACCCCATTCTGCATAACAGGGGATTACTGCTCCCCCACCATCACTACTAATCATACATCCCATACATCCACATTCTAATACCCTATCAAATATTCTACTCATTTTCCAACAACATAAACATTAATATTTTACTTTTCATATTTTAAGCACTCCTCATATTGTTCTAAATAGCATAGATGTCTGTCTCCCCTATTTAAGCAAGTATAATTATCACATATTACTCTTATGCCTAAATCTAACTTATCTCTTATTATTCTGTCTCTTATTTCTTGTTCTTTTATTCTCATCAGCAATATTTAGTTAAACCTTGACTACATAAATCTGCTTCAATCTGGTTTAGTCTTTCCTCCTGCTGTTTAACTTTCCACATTAATAATAAATTCATAGCCCTGTTAAAGTGAGCAATAGCTCCAATATTATAACTACCTATCTTACTTTTCTCTTTGTCTGTTAAGATGCTGTCTGATAATTTACCTCTATCATCTAATATATATCCTTTCAATTCTTTATAAGTTAAACCCCCAATTATTTTCCATATATTTTCTACTTTTGCTATTGTTTTCTCATCTTTTGTTGTATTAGTTAGATATTCTTCATACATAGCTGACTTACCTTGTAAGATTGTCTTGTTGTCATACTTAACTGGCTTACCTGCCTCTGACATTTGCCTCATAAGAGACATAGCTTGATTATCCATACATCCTGAATCTATACCACATCCTTCACAAACATAAGTTTCATATTTCTTAACTTTGAAAGTGATATTTTCACATACCTTCTCATATTCTCCTGTGCCTGAACAAGTCTCTCCTAACTCTCCTGATTCACATTCTTCTATCTCTTTGTATTTACACTCTTGCTCTGTAACCTCTTCATAATAAGGAGCAGAATAATTAGTTTTAACTACATCAACTGCACACATCCCACCTAATGCTGTGTGATTTAACTTTCCATTTGTATATAAATTATCATAATCTGGTAACTTATCAAAACTAGCATTAATCCCTTTTGTAGTTGTATGTGTAATTGTTGAATTAACATGTATGTCAGCCCAATTAGTTAAATTAATCATAAAGTGAAATTCTGGTGCAAACATTTCTGTTTTGTTTTCCTGTGCATCTAATACAAACATCTGATTTCCAGAAGAATCCTCAAATCTTATTTCCTCTCCTAAATCCCTTTTTGTCATAAATCCT
>JBNGDY010000034.1:0-6132 GCA_049975665.1 Candidatus Nanoarchaeia archaeon
AGCACAACAAAATTGCTGTCAGTATGATAGTCAAAGCTGTTTCTCTGGACAGAAAAAGTTATATTTGTTCCATTAACCCAGGCTCCTGAGGGTGCTTTGTCTGTATCATTAACTCTTAAAATAAATGTGGTTGTTTGTTCTCCACTTCTATTCGCGATTGAATTATTTCCCTGTTCATAAATAAATTGTATGTTATCTTTGTCTATTGTAAATGTTTGGGTTGTAGTAGCAGTATCATTTAAATTTGTGGCAGTGAATTTGTATTGTGCTGCATTTGCAGTTGGAGAAATATCTGAACATGTGAAATTATCTACATAAAATGTAAATGTTTGTGGAGTTGAGCATTGAGCTTCTGAACATGTTTCTGTTTCTCTGAGCACAAACCCACTTCCAGTATCTACACTAAAGTTTAACTCAATATCTCCTGCTCCATCTGCAGGATTGCTTATATCCACTGCAAATGTCCAGTTTGTTCCCCACCCTGCTGTAGCTCCTGATTGAACACCATTAACTTTTTCATTTGCAAGAACAGGAGTTCCTTCTGCAACAGTTACATCTGTTACTGTAAATACGCAATCATTTCCTACATCTAAACACTCATTTGTTGTCCCGCTCGCCCACGCTTCTGTGCTGTATGTTCCATCTGTTGCATTGAATTTAAATTCCCTGTTTCCAATATCTCCTGCACTAAAATCACTTACAGTAAAAGTTTTTTTGGTTTGAGCACAATCTACACATGTCTGAGAACTTCCTTCCTGCACCCAAGTTCCTCCAACAGGACGAGTCCATAAATAAACAGTTGTTGTAGCACCTGGATTTGTAACATTAATAGTGAAAGTGAATGTTTGTTCATAATCTGCACTTTCAGGAGATACAGTTGCATCATAAATTATAGGTGTCCAGCACCAGTCATATTTAACATTGAAAACATCTGTAATATAAACATGTTTCCCTGCTGCTCCAGAAGAATAAGCATAAACTTTTACAGAATAATTAACAGAAGAATTATCATATCCTTTTCCAGAAGTATCGCATGTTGTTGGACTTCCTCCTATTCCACATTCCCATCTTGGACCTAAAGCACTTCCTGCTGTCATTGTTTCATTTTGATAAGCAACATATCTTGTATGCTCAGGAATTTGTGACTCTGTTTTATTTCCTATTAATAAATAGGCATTTCCTGTTGTTGAATCATCAGTAGTACCTATTTGTAAATACCTTGCATAAGAATAAATTGAAGCTATGTCACAGTCTTTTTCTCCAGGACATTCATTATCCATTGTCCAATTATAATATTCTGTTACTGGTCCTGTGTTCTTTGTGGATACTGCACTCCAAGTTGTTCCTTCTGTAAAGGTTTCACATGTTAGATTTCCAGAATAATACTGCTCTACTTTTCCTGCAGAAATATAATTGGGAATTATCATTAAACTAATTACAATTATTGATAAAATCATTCCTATTACTCCAATTTTGATGTAACCTCTTTTATTCATTTTCGATCTCTATTTTTTTAGAATTATCACCATAAGAGTCATCCCAGCACCAGGTATATTTTATTTCAACCACATCGACAATAGAATATTGAGAAGCATAAGTCTTGATTCCATAGCATGTTGATGCCTTATAATAATTTTCTGAATTTTCAAGTTCGCATTTAGAATCCAGGGTTTTGGTTTTCTCGCAATACCTCTCCCATTTTCCACCATCTTCTTTAGGAGTATCACGAGCAAGATATTTTGAATATTTTTCTTTTTCAGGATTGCAATCAGAATCTAATTCTGATATTTGAACATAACCTTCTCCTGTAATTTCTTCATCATAAGGATTTACATAAAGTATCCTTGATTTAGTATTTACATTATACAATAAACAATCTTGCCCTCCTGCCGCTGTACAATTAGTTTGTATTTTCCAAGTTTCATAATTTGTAGAACCTTTTTTATTATGAGTATAACCACTTGAAAACAATACATTATCTGTAAATTCTTTACAAATCATCCCCTCTAGATTTATTGAGTAATTTTTTAGGAAATAAAAATTTGTTTCAGCAGATAAGTTTTCAATGAAAATCTTAATTAAATAATCTCCTTCTTCTTCAAAATCTGCAATTAAAGAATATATGTAATTGCCTTCTGTAGAACTTATATTGGCAGTGAAAATCTTACTGGAATTAAATTCAATTTCTAATTTAATTTCTTTGTCAACTCTTTGGCCATTAATAATAATCTCTCCAAAAATATTAATTGTTTCATTTTGCACATAGTAATTTTTATCAGTGTATATTGTTAATAAACTCTGATTAGTTTCATTTAAAATAGTAATGTTTGTATTTGTTTCATTTAACCTAATAATTTCAATTTGCTCTTCTGCAAATGAAGGATTTAAGTAAAGAGAAGGATTTCCCTTGAACTCTGCCTTAAAAAAATAAGTCCCAGGGATTACATTAGGATTAAAAATTAATTTGGCATAACCCTCAGAATCTGTTAATTGAGAATCAATTAAAGACTCATCTAAATAAAATTCTATTTTCTGATTTGGAAGAGAAGTGCCATTATCAAGATAAAGCAAAACAACTGTAGCATTTTCTTTTGGTTCAATATCAATAAAAGTATTAGCCCAAACCTCTATTTTAGAAACTACTTCAACAATATTTTCTACAGTATCATTAATTATTGTTGAATTTCCTGCAACTAATATGCTTGAAGTCATAATTACAATTAACACAATGAAAATTATGACTCCACTCCGCATTTTTCTCTCTTTTTTAAATTCCATTTTGATTCACCTCAAATAAATTTGGCCTAATCTTTTACTATACGTTCTAAAATCGTCAGTATTTGCATCTTCTTTTGCTTGTATATATTGTGAAACTTTTGAATCATTTTCATCAGCATAATACACTGCTAATGCTTCTGGGAATTGTGGCTCTTTTGGTGAGCCGAATTCTGTGCTGCCATGATGGCTAAGCATAATATGGGCAATTTTTATTTTTAGATTATCAGGAAAATCATTTATATGAGCAATGTTCTTTAACACCATCTCTTCTCCTAATATAATATGTCCTCTTAACATACCTTCCTCACTTTGTTTGATATTGCTTGTAACAACAAATTCCTTTATCTTTCCTATATCATGGAGAATTGCTCCTGTAAAAAGTAAGTCTGTATCTAATTTAGGATAAATCAAATTGATGCTCTGGCAGATTTTAACTAAATTTAGTGTGTGCTCAAGCAAACCGCCAATATACGCTTGATGTATATACATAGCTGCAGGTGCTTTCTCAAATCCCCTTATAAAATGCTCGTCACTGAAAAAAGTATTAAGGAGTTCTTTCAAATATTTATTTTTTATAGAATCTATAATCTTGTATAATTCTTTGCTCATCTCTTCTATATCTCTTGGGGTTTTAGGAACAAAGTCTTCAATTTCATATTCCTCTTCTTTACTTTTTCTTACAATACCTGTTTCCTTATTGATATCAATTTTTAGCTTATTTTGAAATTCATTAACAATTCCTTCTATATAAACAACATCATTTTCTTTTATGCTGTCATAAATCTCTTGCGCAAAATTCTTATCTTGATCACCCCAATAAATTGATTCTATCTCTCCTGAGTTGTCTGCTAAACCAAGGACAAACATAAATCCTTTTCTATACTCTCTTAAAGGATGCTTATATTTTACAGAAAAATAACTTTGAATTTTATCACTACTTTTTAAATCCTTTATCAATTGCTTAGTCATTTTCTCCTCTTTTTTGATTTTTAATTTTCATAGCTCACCAAAATTTTTATTTGATTTTTTCCTAATGAAGTTGAGGGAGAGGGTTTTATTGTGATTTCAGCATTACATGATTCTCCAAAGTTTAAATTTCCACAATTTTCTTCTACAGAAATAATTTCGAATTCAGAATTTAACTGCCAGTTTATTACAACATTTTTTATTTGCGATTCCCCTGTATTTGTAACAATCGCCTTTACTTCTATAATTTCTCCTCTTGTTATTTTTTCAGGATAAATTAACTGAACATCTATTTGAGGAAGTTCAGTTTCTATTACCTCTCCAGTTAAAGGAGGAATTGTCTTGTTCTGTTCGAATTGAGTTGTTTCATTTCTTTCTTCAATTTCATTTTCTATTGTTTCATTTTGTTCTGGTTGAATTGAGCCATTTTGTTCTTCGATTTCATTTTTAATTTCATCTTCCATTATTTGCTCATGCCCTTCGCAACCGGGATTGCATGAAGTGCAAACTCCTGTTTCTGAATCACAAAAATTCTCACAGGTTGAATTAAAACCATCTGTGCAAATTAAATTTGAAGCATCGCAGTTTATATTTTCACACAAATCAATAATTTCTGGAGGATTGCTTTCTGTTTCAGTTGCTGAAGTTTCTGTATTAATTTCACTATTTGTTTTTTCGGAATTATCTTCGACCACATTTGTATTTTCCTGAATCTCAATTGTTTGAGTTTCAGAGGGAACTTCAGTTGCTTGTGTTTCCTGTGTTGTAGATGTTTCCCCGTTAATGCTCTCTGCAGCTACGATTACTATAACTAACAATAAAACCAAAACAATTACAGGAAATATTTTTCTTAATTGTCCTTCTTTTTTATTTATCATTATTATCTCCATTCTTATCTTCGATATTATTAGAGAAACCATCTTTTTTCCACCAAATCCAAACCCCCTTTCCAGGGCCTACAAATTTCCCTTTAATTAAACCCTCCCCCCTTAAATTATTCAATCGAGAAAAAAGTTTAGTTCTTGTTAATTTATCCAAAGATATTTGAAGTTCTTCGAGTATTTCTTTTGTTTCTAAAAATTCATTTGCTCTCTCTATTAGTTCAAGAGCTCTTTTTGTTATTAAATCCTCCATTTACCCTCTTTGTAACCCTCTTTTTGTTGCATAATTTTTAATGGTAGTCAATAGATTTTTTTATTTATAAATCTATGTATTAAGTTATATAATTATAAATCTGTATATTAACCTATTAATTTATAGATGTATCTTATTTATCAATTTTTAATTAAAAAAGCAGTTAAATTTAGGCGATATTCAAATTTCCATTAAAAATTCAGAAGAATATTTATAAAATTGATTCCTAACTTTATTATAGAAATTTTTAGAAAAGAGGGTGAGAAAATTTTTTAAACTCAATTAAAATAGATATTGTATTGAAGATTTACATAAAAAGTTTACTTATGATCTTGAAAAATTATTGCTCTTATAATTTTAATCATCCAAAAAATATTTAAAAAATTTTGAGATGTATTTTATAAAATATATTAAAGAATGAAAGTAAAATACTTAATTTCTTAAACTAATGAGATTATAAAATAAAAACAATGCTCTTTCTATATTATCCCAAATAATAAACTTCACAATATTTATTTACCTCATCATATCATTAATACAAATAAATGCATTATAACCATCAGGATTACTGATAAGTTCATTTAGCTTATTATTCTTATTAATAGCTGATATAGTATCAGTATTAGAACAATAAAAACCTTCCTGCCTTATAAATAATTAAAAATTAAATAAATTATAAATCTTACTAAAATAAGAAAAAATAAAAACATTACTATACTCTTAACAACATGTTTTATAACACCTCATTTAATATAAGGATATGAAAAACCAACCAATCATCATAGATATAAGAGAAAAAAATTCACTTATACCTGCTAATCTCATTGAAAAAGGCATCAAGATTAAATTTGAATCACTAGACATAGCAGATTATCTCATAGGTGACATAGCTATAGAAAGAAAAACCATCCCAGACCTAATCTCCTCAATGATAAATAAGAGATTATTTAAGCAATTAGCTGAAATTAAAAAATATCCTCGATATTTTCTATTAATAGAAGGCCAAGATAAATTAGCAAATCCAGAAAAAGGCTTGCTATTATCTATTATTACAGATTATCAAATACCTATTTTATTTTCAGAAGATGAAGAAGATACAACCTCATATCTCACAATATTAAAAAAGAAATTTGAAAAGCCCAAACAAGAATTAACCGAAACCCAAAAAAAACTTTATCAAAAACTCCGTGAATGGCGAGCCAACAGAGCCAAAAAAGATGGTGTTCCTGTTTTTTTGGTGGCAAAAAACATACA
>JBNGDY010000035.1:0-6069 GCA_049975665.1 Candidatus Nanoarchaeia archaeon
TCTTAATATCCTCTTTAAATCATCTAAATTCACACCCAATACTTCTTGATTAACATCATATTGAGAAAATACCTCTTTAGGCAGTTTAAAAATAACCATAGCAACATTAGCAGGATCTACAGCAGTAATAGACATACCATCTTCTAACATCTTTAATCTCACTTCTGACACTACCTCTGATATAATATTAATAGCATCACCTAACAATTTTGGTTTATCTAATTTAGCAATCATATTTACTAAAAGCATACCTGCTTTATAAGGATTATTGTTATTTAATAGATAATCTCATATAATTTTATTAATACCTGCTTCTTGCTAATTATATGAAAAAAGTAAAATCAATAGCACAATCATATTATGCAAGAAAGGATATACAAGAAGCAATCTATGAATTTTGTAAAAATAGAGAAACCATACCACGCTATCTAGAACAATTTGGAAAACGTCCAGACATGCTAGATTATCAGTCAGATATCTTAAATGAAGCTAAGAAAGGAGCTACTAGTTTTCATTGTTCAGAAGAAATCTGGCAAAATCCTCTAGCTATATCCACATCAATGTCCCAGGATGAATATAATAATGAGAGAACAGGATGGGACTTTTTAATAGATATTGACAGTAAATATCTAGATTATTCAAAAATAGCAGCTAAATTATTAATAAAAGCATTAAAATATCATGGTATAGAAAATATTGGATTGAAATTCTCAGGTTCAAAAGGATTCCATCTTCTCATACCATGGAAAGCATTTCCAAAGCAAATATCAGGAGAACAAACAAAACATAAATTCCCTGAATATCCAAGAGTAATAGCTGCCTATCTAAAAGAAATGATTCAACCAAGTTTATCAGAAGAACTTGCTCATTTAGAAAAAAATCCAGAATATCAAATCATCTACAAACCAACAGGAGAAATAGCAGAAAAATCAAAACTCTCTAAATATATCTGTCCTAATTGCAAATCTGAAATGCAAAGCACTACAAAATCAAATAGGAAAAAATTACGTTGTCCTAATTGTAATGGAGATACACAATTAATTAATCAAGAAGAAATCTATATATCAAAAAATGATAATTCTAATAAACATCCTGAGAATTTTATTAAGAAACCTATTAACAAAGATATAGATGCTATTGACATCATCTTAGTAGCTTCTCGCCATTTATTCAGAGCACCATATTCCTTACATGAAAAAACAGCATTATCATCAGCTGTTATCAATACAGATGAAATAGATAATTTCCAACCTTCAGATGCAGACCCATGAAAAATCAAACCAAAACCCTTTATGCCTGATTGCAAGCCAGAAGAAGCTAAAGAATTACTTTTACAAGCACTAGATTGGCAGGAAAAAAAACAAGAAAACAAAAAATCAACTAGAAAAATAGACACAAGCAATCTAAAAATAACAGAGGACATGTTCCCACCATGTATAAAAACAATATTAAAAGGCATTAAACAAGATGGTAGAAAAAGAGCCTTATTTATTTTAATGTCTTTCCTACATTCATTAAAAATGCCTCATGAATATATAGAAGAGAAGATAGAAGAGTGGAACAAGAAAAATTACAAACCATTGAAACAAGGATATATTAAGAGCCAATTTAACTGGTTTGCAAGAAATAATATTATGCCACCAAATTGTGACAAGCCATATTACAAAGAACTAGGCATCTCCTGTCCATGCAAGGAAGGTATAAAAAACCCTATAAACTACACTATAAAGGAGGCTATGAAAAAGAAATGATATTAAATGTAACAGACATCTCATCATATACCTATTGTCCAAGAAAATTCTTTTTAGAAAAAGTTCAAGGATTGAGAAAACCACCTAGCAAACCAATGATTGAAGGTAAGATAAGACATGAAATCAGAGAGGCGTTCTCAAAATCAGAAAAAGCATTTATACAAGCCCTGCCCCAATTAGAAGAGCCAATCATTATAGACAGGTTTAACAAACTATTAGATAATCTCATAGATAATAATTTTACACAAAATTCTCAATTAATAAATAAATTCTCAATTAATAAACAAGAATTAAAACAAAAAATAAGAAAATCATTAGCAAGAGATTTCTCATTAAGAGCATCCTCTATAAAACAAGCAATGGAAAAGGGATTTTTAGGACAAGAATTATGGCAAAACCTCTCACCTAAATACGCATCTGAATTATTTATTATTGCAGAAAACCTAAACCTAAAAGGCAGAATAGACAGAGTACAATTTAACACTCAAATCATTCCATTTGAATTAAAAACACGTCCAGCAACAAGAATCTGGCCATCAGATGAAATCCAATTAGCAGCTTACTCATTATTATTAGAAAGCAAATATAAACAACCAGTTAATCAAGGCATATTAGAAGCAGGACAACAAGTTAATAAAATAGAAATCTCCTCTGAAAAAAAAGAACAAGTCAAACAATTAATTAGAGAAATTCAAAACATGATACAAGAAAAGAAAATGCCACCACACCCATCAAGATTTAATAAATGTAGAAAATGCAGTTTTTATAAAGAATGTTATGAATCATAGAAACCTTAATAAATCCCGCCTTCTTGCTAAACACATGAAAAAAGTACTGGTGATATTCCTGCTTGTATGCATGTTTGGACTTGTTTTTGCTGCCAATAACACTACAACAGAACCAGCACAAACAAAAGAACAAGAAGATAAAATAGATGAAGGATTTGATTGTTTAGAACAAGAAATAGGTGACTGCTCATCCTTATCAATACAGGAAATGGCATTAACAATATTAGCATCACCTGATAATGTAGGGAATTGTATCACTCTTTTAAAAGAAAAAGCAGATGACAATCATTGGCAAACAAGTAAGAGTATAAGAGATACTGCACTTGCCATATTAGCATTAGAACATGCAGGAGAAGATACAAGCAGTTATGAAGACTGGCTTTTAGAACAAGAATCTATACCACAAGATATTATCTGGTATTTAGAACAAGATTCTAATGAAGCATCTGAATGTAGTGTCACATACACAGGCAATGATTATACATTCCAAGTAAGAGATAATAAGAAGATAGAAACAGAAGGATTAGGAGATTGTTTATCAACAGCAGTATCTAATTTTTGGATAAGGATTAATCCAGATTGTTATGATACAGAATTTGCAATCTCTTGTGACAGGGATTTTATCTCCACCTTGTTATATAAAAGCCCTCAATCAAGCACAATACACGTACTATCAGATACAAAATCCTCTCCTGCTCTAGAAACTATTAAACTAAAGGTTAATTCAAAATGTTTTGGTTCTGATTGTGATTATGAATCAACAGCATGGGCTACATTAGCATTATTAAAAACAGGACATGATATGGAATCTTACATACCCTATGTTATAGCAATGGCAGATGATAATGAAGAATATCTGCCAGATGCATTTATCTATATGTTAACAGATTATGATAATTATGCAACCTCCCTTATACAAAGCCAGAAAACAGCAGGTTATTGGCAGGCAGATAACTCAGTTTATGGAAGATATTATGATACTGCACTTGCCATATTAGCATTACAAGATTCTACATCCCCACAATTAGAAAAAGGAAGAAAATGGGCATTATTTTCACAAGATAGTAATGGATGTTGGAATTCAATAAGAGATACATCCATAATGTTATGGGCTCTAGCTCAAAGACAAGCAAGTACAGGAAGTGTAACAAGATGTGAAGAAGCAGGATATTACTGCATACCAAAAGCTTCTTGCCCTCAAGAACAGCAATTAGATAATTATTTTTGTTCTGGTTTAAGTGCTGTTTGTTGTGAAGATGAAAACCTACAATCATGTTCTGAATTAGGTGGTGAAATTTGTGAGCAAGATGAAACATGTAGTGGACAACAAGAACCAACACAAGAAGGACAATGCTGTTTAGGTTATTGTGAAGAACAAGCAGAAGAACCAGAATGTGAGCAAATGGGATATTCTTGCAGATCATCTTGTAGAGATGATGAAGAAGAGATGAGTTATGATTGTGATTCAGGTGTTTGTTGCAGAACAAAAACAGAACAAGATAGCAGTGCATGGTGGATATGGGTATTAATTATCCTGATTATTATTATATTAGGTGTATTAGTATGGTTCTTTAGACATAGATTAAGATTATTCTTTTTTAAACTTAAATCAAAATTTGGAAAAGGCAAAGGCAAACCAGGCAGTTCTTCTGGTAGCCCACCATCTAAACCAGGATTTCCACCAGTAAGGAGATTCCCACCTACTCAAGCACCTAGACAACAGCAAGGCGGAGATAAGGAAATGGATTCTGTTTTTAATAAGTTGAAAAACATGACTAAATAACAAAACTTTATTAATTACTCCTGTCTGTTAACAATATGAAACGATTGGTGATATTATTGTTGCTAATAACATCTTGTTCAGCAGCACCTGTATTAAATATAGATAATTCAACATTCTCAAATGAATGCCTTATTGGTAATATTACTTTAGATGGTGAATTTGAAACAACATTAGAAACAGGAGATATCTTGTTTTATGAGGGCAGGAAACAAGTATATTTTGAACATGATATTCAGTTTTATAATAATTCATATTATTTATATGTTATTTTTAATAGAGCAGGTAACTTCACATTAAAGATTCCTAAGATTTTATATAATAATGATGGTTTAAAAGAAGCAAATATACAAAAATCAATATCTGTACAAGACTCTAATCAAACATTAAAAATTTCTCCCTGCATGATATCTACAGATAAACAAGCAAAAATCAAGCTTATTAACAAGAAGAATTCAAGTTTAAACCTCACTTATTTAGATGACATAATCCAACTTAATGCATATGAAGAAAAAGATATCTCATATCAACCAAATCAATCATTTTCTTATATAACAATAGATACATATAAAAAATTTAATATTCCTGTATTTTATTATCCAATTTCAGATAATGAGCAAGGACGTATAGAAATAAATCCAGAATATATACATCTCAATCTCATTACAGATCAAGAAGAAAATACAAGTTTTGAAATATTTAATTTATTTGAGAAGAATATTACATTGCAAATAGAATCAGATTTATTAGAGAAAAGTATAGATATGCAAGCAAAATCAGTTAAGAACCTATCGTTTGTAGTAGAAAAAGATGAACAAGGATATGAAGAAACAGCAATCAATATTACTTATAATGTAGATAATTCAACTTTCAAATTAACAATTCCAGTATATATCTATATTCATTCAAATGATACAAATATTAGTAATATTTCAAGAACCCAATTAACCTGTCAAGAATTAGGTGGTAAATTATGTTTTATATCTGATTGTCAAGGACAAGGCAACTGGACAGAAAAAGGTTATTGCTGTTTAGGAGAGTGTGAAGAGCAGAAACAGAAATCAGGTAGTAATGGATGGTTAATTGGTATTGGCATTTTTATTTTATTAGCAATTCTTGGTTTGCTTATATATTTAAAAGTAAGAAAAACAAAACCAAAAGATAAAATGTTAAATAAGAAAACTACTTCTTAGATGCCTGCTGTCCTTCTTGTAATTTTTGCATTAATTGCTGGTTTTTGATTTTCAACACCTTAGCAATCTCATCATACTTATGTAATCTGCCTGATAATGTATTTAATAAACTAGTAGCATCATGTATATCCATTTTCAAGCTATTAGGAGACAGCACTTCAATAGATGAAGGCATAAAGTCAAATATTAATTCTATTAATGTTAAAAATGAATCTGCCTCTACTTCAACTTCTGAAAAACATGTATACATCTCTTCCTTAGATTCCTTAACTTTCTTTGGCTTGCTTTCAGAATTGTTTATAATCTTAACACCATCAACCTTGTCAATACCTTCTACATGAGATGTTAATGATTGTTGAAGATGTTTTGGAGGCCTTCCCATCATCTCTATAATCATTACTGCTCTTATCTTGTCCATGATTTTATCAAGTAGATATGGTTTTTAAGTCTTATTAATTTTGAATACAACATCACACCAGAATTAAAAAATTATAAAAAACAGGATTTGCATAGGCATTTACAATTGCTTTTAATGAATGAGGTTTATAGAAGAGTAG
>JBNGDY010000036.1:0-6066 GCA_049975665.1 Candidatus Nanoarchaeia archaeon
AATAAGCTTAACTTCTGGGTTCGGAATGGGACCAGGTGTGACCTTATTGTTATGGCTGTCTCATTTCTAGAAATGTTTAGTAATTTTTAAACCTTTCTATATCCTTTTTGAATTTATATACGCTCCTGGCAGGATTTGAACCTGCGACTTCAACCTTAGGAGGGTTGCGCTCTATCCAGCTGAGCTACAGGAGCTAATGCAGGGAAGAGGATTCGAACCCCTGAAGGCACTAAGCCACGGGATCTTGAGTCCCGCGCGTTTGACCACTTCGCTACCCCTGCTTGCATCTGCCAGGAAGACATAATTTTTAAACCTTTCAACACAAGATTTAAAACCTCTTTCTATATATCATATTTATGCGTGGGTAGTTCAGTGGTTAGAATCTCGGCCTTCCAAGCCGATGACCCGGGTTCGAATCCCGGCCTGCGCATCCAGCCGGGATGTAATCACTTCAACCTCTTTGAGTTGAAGTCCCAGAAATATTAAATTTCTGAGCCGGCCTGCGCATCCAGCCGGGATGTAATCACTTCAACCTCTTTGAGTTGAAGTCCCAGAAATATTAAATTTCTGAGCCGGCCTGCGCATCCCAACATATTTAAATTGGTTTTGAGAAGCATAAACATGAATTTCAAGCAATTTTATGAAAAAAACTACAAGAAGCTATTAATAGTCTCAATTATCTTACTAATATTATCTCTTTCTTATATTGGATATTTTTATTTTAAAACAGGAGATATTATTAGGAGAGATGTTTCTCTAACAGGAGGTACAACTATAACTCTCTTTTCTAATATCTCTATACAAGAAATAGAACAAGCTCTGCCTGATATAGATGCAAATATAAGAACATTATCAGATAATACTGGCAGACAGACTCAAATCATTATAACTGTGCCAGAAGAACAAACACAACAAACTCAATCAGCATTAGAATCCTATCTTGGATATAAATTAACAAATGAGAATTCTAGTATAGAATCAACCTCATCTAGCTTAAGTGCAGATTTTTATAAACAATTAATTACTGCATTAATATTAGCTTTTTTTTGGATGGCTGCTGTAGTTTTTATTATTTTTGCTGAAAGCAGAAGATTAAAATTAATTGCTGTTATATTGAATATTTTATTTGGAATATTCATTGGTATGCTCTTTAAATCCCCTCTAATTATTATATTCCTCTTACCTTTATCTATATTCCTACTTTATATGTATATTAGATACTCTATACCTTCATTTGCTGTGATGTTATCTGCTTTTGCTGATATCATAATGACATTAGCATTAGTTAATCTAATTGGTATAAGATTGTCCACAGCAGGTATTGTAGCATTTCTAATGATTATAGGTTATTCAGTAGATACAGATGTATTATTAACAAAGAGATTATTGAGAAATAGAAAAGATACATATGAAGGTATGAAAGGAGCATTTAAAACAGGCACAACAATGACACTTACATCTATAATAGCAGTAGCAACAGCATTAATAGCTATTTACTCTTTTGGCTCTGTTTTAAATCAAATATTCACTATCTTATTAATTGGATTAGGTTTTGATTTATTTAACACATGGATTACTAATGCTTCAATAATTAAATGGTATGTTTCCAAAAAACAATAAAATGAAAATTACATGGAGAATCTGGATATTAATAATAGCAGTATTATTTTCTTTAATTAGTGTATTCTCAATTCCACCCATGTTTTTACAAGATGGTGTTATTATCCAGAGTATAGAACAGAATTCAACAGCATTTGAATTAGGATTAAGAAAAGGCATGACAATCACTTCAATAGATGGCAAGGAAATACAAACACTAACAGATTATGAACAAGCATTAGACAAATTCAGGCAGATAAATGATACATCTAAATTAATTATTAATACAGATAAACAAGAAATTGTTGGCTTATTTTCATCTAGTATTATAGATGATATAGCTGTTAAAGAGATTGGTAATACTAGATTGCAGACAGGTTTAGATATCCAAGGTGGAGCACGAGCATTAGTTACTGCTAAAAATGAGTCATTATCTTCATCAGATTTACAAGATTTAATTTCTATAGTTGAACAGAGGTTGAATATATATGGATTAACAGATGTACAATTAAGAGAAGTATCTGATTTATCTAACAATCACTTTATGCTTGTTGAAATAGCTGGTTCTACACCACAAGATTTACAAGCACTGATAACAGAACAAGGCAAATTTGAAGCTAAGATTGGCAATCAAACAGTATTTACAGGTGGGCAGGAAGATATTACACATGTAGGTAGAACAGGACAAGATGCTGGTATTACTGGCTGTCAGCAAACAGAACAAGGAGAGATATGTAAGTTTAGATTTGTTATCTTTTTAAGTGAGAAAGCAGCACAAAGACATGCTGATATCACTGCTAATTTATCAATCAATACATCATCAGGAGGACAATATTTAGATAAGAAAATAGATTTTTATGTTGACCAGGAAAAGGTTTCTTCTTTAAATATTGGTGCAGATTTAAAAGGCAGGGCAACAACTCAAATACAGATTTCTGGTTCAGAAATAGGTGAGACAAGAGAACAAGCACTGAAAAATACAGAACAAGAAATGAAGCAATTACAAACCATATTAATTACAGGCAGTTTACCATATGAGTTGGAATTAGTAAAAACAGATATTATCTCACCACGATTAGGACAGGATTTTACTAAGAATATTCTTCTAGCAGGTATATTTGCTGTTGTAGCAGTATCTATTTTTATCTTTATAAGATATAGGAGATTTAAGATAGCTGGTTTAGTATTACTAACCTCATTTTCAGAAGTATTCATCATATTAGGCATAGCTGCATTAATTAAATGGAATTTAGACTTACCTTCAATAGCAGGAATAATAGCAGCAATAGGAACAGGCATAGATAGTCAGGTTGTGATATTAGATGAGTCTAGAGACAAGTATGAATCATTAAAACAGAGGATTAAGAAGGCATTTAGTATTATTGCTTGTGCTTATTTTACTACATTATTTGCTTTATTACCATTAACAGGTGCATTAAACTTTATTGGCATAGGTGCTGTATCAGCTGGATTATTAAAAGGATTTGCCTTAGCTACTATTATTGGTATTACAGCAGGTGTATTAATAACTCGTCCAGCTTTTGGTGATATTATCAGGCAGTTGCAAGATAAGGAGGAGTAATGGTAGAAATAATATATACCTTTAAAAGCCCTGAAAATCAATTAAGTATCCCTATTTACATTCCTTTAGAGGGTTATTCTTCTCAGGAAAAGCAAGAGATAATTAATGCTCTTAATCAAGGAGGAGATTTAGAAGGAGCATTAACAGAAGTATTAATCAGCAGAATTAAACAATTAAATGCAGTATAATGTTACCTAGATGGCATGTCTTGTTTGGATTTGTAATTGCTTATATATTAGTATATTTTTTTAATTTCTCCTTGCTAGCTGGTTTAATTATCTTTATAGCAAGTTGGTTAATAGATATTGACCATTATTTTTATCATGTTTATAAGCAGCGAGATTTCAGCTTAAAGAGAGCTTATAACTGGTTCATTATGAAGAGAGAGAAGCATAAGAAGCTTTTAAAACATAAAAGAAAATTACATAAAAACCACATCCTGCTATTTCATGGATTTGAATTTTTCCTTATCATTACCTTCCTTGCTTATTTTTCTCCTCTTTTCTTATGGATGCTTATAGGTGTATTTATCCATATGCTTGCAGATTATGCAGAATTAATATATCACTATCACCCAATAGATAGCAAGCTCTCACAAATATATACATACATAAAGAATAAAAACAAGAAAGAGCTAATCTAGATATGAAAGATGTGCAAGGAAAGATAAAAAGAAGTGGTGCAGATATTAAAGAAATCCTTACAAGATTAAAAAAAAGAGATTTTTCTGGATATACTGGACTGGCAGTTAAAAATTCTGTTTATAACACTGCTTCAACATTTGTCGCAAAATTTGGCTCCTTATTATTCACCATTATTTTAGCAAGGCTTTTGATGCCAGAATTATTTGGTTTATATGCTCTTGCTTTATCTACAATTATGATTTTTTCCACATTTTCTGATTTAGGTGTTGGACAAACAATAATCAAGTTTATATCCAACTCCCAATCTAATAGGAAATCTAAATCATATTTTTCATACCTATTTAAAATTAAGATTATTTTAATATTGATATCAGCAACTAGTTTATTAATATTATCTTATCCATTAGCATATTATTATTTTCAAAAACCTATTTTTTATGCATTACTAGCAGGCTCATTATACTTATCTATGATGAGCTTGGAAGCAGTATTTAAGGGGTTGTTTCATGCGAGAAATAATTTTAAAAAGACTTTTTATAATGAGGCTCTCTTCCAATTTTTTAGATTAACATTAGTCCCCCTTATTGTTTTTTTAAGTATAGGATATGTTAGAGTAGAATTCTTATTGTTATTTATATTTTTATCTCTTTCATTTTGTTTCTTTTTATCTTTTCTTTATATATTTATATCAGCTATGAGAAAGATTAATTTTCTAAAACTAAAACAAGAAAAGCTTGATAAGAAAGAGAAGAAAATTTTAAATAAATTTATTATTGCTCTTTCTGCCATGACTGTTTCCTCAACATTATTTGGACATATTGATATGCTTATTTTAGGAAGGTATGTGGGCTCAGAATTTATTGGTTTTTATAGGGCTGCTTATTCACTAATTATCTCAGCAGCCCCCCTAATTAATTTTTCAGGAGCATTATTTCCATTATTTAGCAGATTAAATGGTAATAAATCAAGGAGGGGGTTAATGAGATCATTAAAACTTAATCTCTTAATGTCTGTTCCATTATCTATATTAGTTATTTCTATTGCTCCAATAGTAGTTAAAATTGTGTATGGTTCAGAATATCTACCTTCTATAAATATATTAAGAATCTTTTCTATTCTTATTATTATCCTTCCGGTTATAGGCCTTTTTTCATCTTATTTAATATCTCAGAATAAACCTGCAAGAGTAGCTAAATCTCTTATAATCTCAACAATCTTGAATATTACATTAAATTATATCTTTATTATATCCTTACTACCTTATGGATATCTCCCAGCAGTTTATGGTGCTGCAATAGCAACAATCATTAGCAAGTTCTTTTATTTAGGGATGTTAGTTTGGCATAAGAAAATAACTTCTTGATATAAATTGTTTAGTATTTCAAGGAGAGCTAATATTAGAAAATTTTTTGCCTTTAAATTTATTTTAAATATTTAAGAGGCATAGTTTTATTAAGTTTTATTAAGTTTTAAAATTATGGAAATAACAGATAAACATTCATTAAAGGAGATTGGCCAAGAAAATAAAATCCTTAATTTTATTAATCTTAACACTATTTGGTGGACAAGAAATAATAACTCTTTTAAACAAACACTTTCCAAAAAATATAATATAAACTTTATAGATAGTAGAATTCTCTCCCTAATATTAAGATTAAGACAACAAAGAGGGCCAACATTTACAAGAGAATTTTTATTTTCTGAAAAAGCAAGGAATAAAAAACACTTTTTTATCGGGTTAGAAGAGGTTGAGTTGAAAAAGCTATCTAATCTTGTTAAGATTCCTATAAAAAACTTAAGAGGTTATGAACCATATTACTTAAAACAACTAGAATTCTCATTAAATGAAAGAGATAAAATCCTTTCAAAACTGAAAAAATATAAACCTCATTTTGTATGGATCTGTATTGGTTCTCCTAAGCAAGAGATACTTGCAAATCAATTATTTGATAAATATTCTGCTATTTACCTAAATGTGGGAGCAGCCCTAGATTTTATATTAAAAAGAAAAAAAGAGGCACCTCTTTTTATGAGGAAAATAGGACTTGAATGGTTTTACAGAGGGATAACTGATTTTAAATATTCAAAAATAAAGATTTGGAGAAGCTTTATTGGTTTAGGATATATTATAAATAAAAAAATCAGACTAAAGTTGAGAGCATGAAAAAAGTATTATTTTTAGCGAGATTTGCTCCACCAATGCATGGAGCTGCTTTAATGAATGAAACCTATTTTGATAGT
>JBNGDY010000037.1:0-6039 GCA_049975665.1 Candidatus Nanoarchaeia archaeon
ATGTTGAGAGAAAGTTAATTCTCTCTTTGATGATTATAGGAATTCACCAAAGCCGCTACCTCATATATGTAAAGCTCTTCGAAAAAGAGCTTCTTGCTATCTACTATTTTAGCATGCTTGTTTATCTTATTTAGGGGTGTTTTTGATGAGACTAAGAGATATGCTTTGCCATTTTTATTTAAATGGTTTTTAACTTGTTTAATAAATCTTAATGCTGTTTCATCACCTTGCTTACCTCCTGTTGTATCTACTTGCTTATCATATTTACTAGATGGTAAGTAAGGTGCATTAAATGTTATTAGGTCAAATTTGTCTTTGATATTGATGAAGAGATCTGTCTGGATTGTTTTAAATCCCTTTTTCTTGGCAAGTTGGCATGCTTCTGGATTTATGTCTGCTGTTATGATATTTTTCTTAGACAGGTATTTTGCAGCTGTTTCTGCTAGTATGCATGAACCACACCCCATATCTAAATATGTGAGGTTAGAAGAATTAGTTAGTAGGTTATCTAGAAAACTGGCAAGAAAATAAGAATCTTCTGCAGGTTTGTATATCATTCTGCAAATAATATCTCCCAATATAAACCTAGTAAGGCAGCTGCTATTAGTATCATTATAGATATTATAATTAAGATAATGATAATTATCTTTTTCTTACCTAGATGTGAGAAGAAGGTGCCTATAAATGAGAAGATTGTTTTTAATCCAGCTCCAGTCTTGCTGAAAAATCTACTAAATGCACCTGGTTTGGCTTGTTCTTGCTGAGGTAGTTTTTTTGTTTGTGGCTGTTGTGGCTGGGGTTGTGTTGATGGCTGGCTAGTCTGGCTTGCTGGTTGTTGAGCAGGTTGTTGGGATTGTGGGAAATAACTTGCTGCTTGTTCTACTTCTTGTTGTGTATAGCCTGCATTGAGAAATGTTTGTTTAGCTTGTTGTAAATTACTGCCTCTTTCTAAGGCATTCCTTATGCCTCCTATTAAATCATTTACTCTTTCATTCATAATTCCAGTACTTTACCATCTTGCATAAGATGGCATGTCTTGCCTAATTTATATCCTAATTCTGAGGCAAGTTCTGCAGCTGGTTCTGTTTTTTCTAAATCTCCATGAGCTGGGATAATATGTTTTGGAGAAACAAGACTAATTAAATCTCTTAAATCCTCTCTGCCAGCATGTCCAGATACATGAACATTTCTAAATATTCTTGCTCGTTTCTTTTTAATATTAGCTTCCATTTTAGCAAAACTTAATTCATTTGTTTCTGATGGTATCACTTTTGAAGAAAAAATAATATTGTCATTTTCTTCTATTTTTAATGGTAATTGATTTCTGGATATTCTCTCTAACACAGAACCTTTCTCACCCTGATGTCCTGTGCATACAACAAGATATTTTCTCTTGTTTTTCTGAATCTTGCTCAACATTTTTTCTACTTCTCTTCTATATCTTACAATTTTAATATCTTTTAGAAATGGAGCAATATTTACTTTCTGAGCTGCTTTGCAATATTTATGCAAGCTTCGTCCTACAAATATGACTTTTCTTTTTAGTTTCTTTCCAAAATCAACTATGCTTTTTAACCTGGCAATATGTGATGAAAATGTTGTGATAATAATACCTTGTCCTTTATTTTGTGTTGTTAATAATACTTCTTCTAATAAGTTACGTGCTATTTTTTCAGATGATGTTTTCCTGTCTGTATCTGAGTAAAGTGTGTCTAGTATTAGTGCATAGACTCCTTTTCTTGCTAATTCTTTAATTTTCTTATAATTTGGTTTTAATCCTAGGATGGGATTATCATCTAATTTAAAATCATTTGCATATAAGATGACACCTTTTTTTGTATGTATAGCTATCATTGCTACTTGTGGTGTGGAATGTGTGATGTTGATAAAGTCTACTTTGTATTTCTGATTTTTACCTTGTACATAGAAACTAGAATTAGGTTGTATTGTTTTTATTTTATTTTTTAATGTGATGTCTTCATCTTCTAGCAGGGTTTCAAGTACTGCTGTTGTAAAGGGTGTGCCATAGATAGGTGCATTATACCTGTCTGATATAAATGGGACAGCGCCTACATGGTCGAGATGTGCATGTCCTATAAATTGGGCTCTTACCTTATGTCTAATATGATTTATTTTAGTATCATCTGGTATGGCTTTTATTTGTCTTAATTTCTTTTCTGAATGTGAGTATTCATCTCGTTCTTTTTCTTGCATCTCTACTATTGGTGGCAGAAAGAAGCCTTCATCAAATATAAATGCATCTTCATCTAACTCAAGCAAGGTCATATTCTTGCCTACTTCTGAATATCCACCAATTGTATGTATTTTTAACATCTTTTATATAACCTCTTTTGTTTTATTAGTATGTGAGGTTTTTTATATCTTTTTACTCCTTGTAGATCTTGTAATTAACTAATAATCTCTTACTTTATCACTAAGTTATTTAATAAGTTTTATCTAATCAGATATTATTCTATTGCTGATAACACATTGTTAAGCAACATCTATAAATCAGAATATTTATAATATTATAAAACTAATAAGATTATGGAAAAATCATCTAAATTAAAACCTTCTCAAAGAGATAAGCGGAGATATTTGGTTATTAATGCTAAGAATGAGGATATAGAGCAAGCAATATTAAGATATATTGGTGAGTTAGGTTTTGCAAAAGCTGATTATAGAATGGTTAAGAAAGGTAAGAAGACAATTGGTTCTTGTTTAGCTAGCAAGTTAGATGATGTTCGTGCTGCTTTAAGTTTAGCTGACATATCTATTGAAAAGGTTTCTGGTACTTTAAAGGGTTTAAAGAGATGATTTATTTAAGGTGGATATTCTTTCCAAATCTATTCTTGCCTGTTCAACATCTGCACAAAATAAGGCTTCTAGTTCTTTTGCTTCTCCTTCTGTTATAGCTTCAGAGATTAACCATTTTACTCCTAATCTCTTTGTGTGTGAAGAGGGAGTAAATTCATACATCTTGCCATTGCCATCATAGCCAGTTTGTTGATAATCCATATTATTTTTAGAAGATAATTGTTTATATATTTATCCAAAAATCTTAAAAACCCTAAATGAGAAGGTTTATTAATAAATCTTCTTTAAATAGAATATGGTAGATGAAATGCAACATCAACAAATGGGATATGACAGAGTGGCTACTATGTTCTCTCCTAATGGACATATCTTACAAGTAGAATATGCTGAAAAGACTATTAGATTAGGTTCTGCTAGTATTGGTATTGTCTGCAAAGATGGTGTTGTTCTAGTAGCTGATAGAAGGCAGAAAGAGAAACTGGTTATAGAAGAATCTGCTAATAAGATTAATGAGATTGATGAGCATATTATGTCTGTTTCAGCTGGTATGATTGCTGATGCTAGGGTGTTAATAGAAAAAGCTAGAGTGCTAGCACAACAACATAGAGTAACATATGATAGTCAGCCAGCTACTGAATCAATTGTTAAGGATATTGCTGATATGAAGCAGCAATTTACACAATATGGTGGTGCTAGGCCATTTGGTGTTGCTTCAATGTTTGCTGGATATGATTCTAAACCAGTATTATATACAACAGATGTAACTGGTAGTTATTTACGATATAAAGCTAATGCAATTGGGCAAAATGATGATAAGATTAGGGAAAAATTAAGAGAAAAATATAAACAAGATTTAACATGCAAGGAAGCTATTAAGATAGCTTTAGATATTTTTAAAGAGATATTAGGTGATGAATATGCTATAGAGAGATTTGATGCTGGCATTATCAAAGAAGATAAGAAGATTCAAAAGGTTTCTGGTAAGGATTTAGAGAATTTGAAATAAGATGGAAACAATAGCACGAAAAACAAAAGAAGGTAAACATTTTGAGATTTTAGTTGATTTAGATGAAGCTTTAAAGGTGAGAAAAGGTGAAGGTAATATTAATGCAGCTGTTTTAACAGAAGCTATTTTCCATAATTTGAAATCTGGAGAACATGCTTCTACTGATGATTTAGAAAAAGCATTTAACACCTCTGATGTTATGGAAGTGGCTGAGAAGATTATCAAGCAAGGTGAGGTAGTATTACCAACAGAATATCAACATAAGAAGCAAGAGCAGAAATATAAGCAAGTAGTTGATTATTTAGTTAAAAATGCTGTTTCTCCAGAAGGTAGGCCTTATACAGCTGATAGAATTATGAATGCATTAAAAGAAGCTAATATACAGGTTAAAAATAAGCCAATAGAAGATCAGATAGGAGAGATTCAGACTGATTTAGAAAAGATATTGCCTATTAAAATGGAGATGAAGAAGATTAAGATAACAATCCCAGCTCAATATACAGGCAAGGCTTATTCAGTTGTTAATAAGTTTAAAGAAAAAGAAGAATGGCATGCTAATGGTGATTTAGAGGTTGTTGTAAATGTGCCAGCTGGTTTAATTATGGATTTTTATGACAATTTGAATGGTGTCACTCATGGTGCTGCTTTAACTGAGGAAATTAATGAGCATTAACAAATCTATTCAAATCTTCTACTAACCTACTTCTATGAACAGGATTAAAAAATATAATATGGTCTGATTTTGGATAGGTAATAATTTCTGGTTTTCTACTAAATCCTCTGAAAAATGCCTTTGTAGCTTGGTTATCTACAATTTCATCATCACCAGCAAGAACAACTAAAGAGGGTGTTTCTATATGCTCTCTTTTATTATCACATAATTCTTGTAATAAATATCCTTGATAGAAATCAGATGCTCTGGGATATGATGTTCTAAGATCATCATTTCTAATCCTGTCTTTCATATATGGATCAGAAGTGAACATTGCTGGTGATTCAATAGGACTCTGGATAGGTGTATCTATACCAGATAATGTTGATAATGCAAGGTTTATTTTTTCAAGTTGATTTAAATCAACTTTTGTTTTATGTCCTGGAGAGAGATAGATTAATGTGTTAATTTGATTAGGGTGTTTTATTGTATATGCTGTTGCTAATCTTGCACCAAAACAAAGAGATGTGAGATTTATATCAATACCAGGATTGTTATGATGAATCTGATTAACTAAATTATCCACATCATTTATCCATGCATCATAATCTCCTTGTAAGCATGCATTTAAACCACTACCTCTTCTATCTAATGCATAAACTGCATAACCTTGTTCAACTAAATCTGTTGCTAAGGAGTCGAACCAGCTAGCATGGCTTTCTAATCCATTTAAAAAGAGAAATGATTCCCTACCTTGTTCTGCCCAGCAGAGATAGTTTATTTCTTTTCCATCTTGTGAATTAAATGTTTGTCTTAAATTAGGTGTTGCTTCTCTTATTACTTTTTGATATTGTTGTGAATTAGCTGAGAAGTTTTCATTACTCATTAATGGATGGCATGTACATCCTGCTAAGATAGTACAAACTAAAGGTGAGATTATGTGTTTCATCTGGTTGGTATATTATAGATTTCTCTACCTATATTACCTATAAGATAAAAAGGCATTAAGGTCATAGCAATGGGTGTTGAATAGTGATTAGATACTGATTCTGCTGTTGTTCTTGCCATACCTGCACTATCTAATAAGAGATTTGCTATTTTATCACTAAGATTTCTATCTGAAGACATGTTTATATCTCCCATAAATTTTTTAAAAATTAATTATTTAATAATCTTTTGCTTTTGTTACTACTATAATTATTAACATTTAAAAATGATGAATCTATAGCTTATTTATGGATATTAGCTTAGTTGAGAGGGTTTTTATTCACTCAGTAGATTTGCCAGAAGCATTAATAAAATGCTTCAAAAACAAACCAGAATCTCTTTCTTATATTTATAAGAAGCATGAAATAAGATATATGAGAATGTTAAATAAAGTCAATCAATATGATGGTAAGGTGCCGAGAAGATTAAAAGAGAGTATACTTAAATGTGCTCAGACATGCACCTTTATTAGATATTATGTTGCATGTTCTAGGATTAGGATTGAGAAACACACTAATAGCTACCTGTGTTATCCGAAAATTAGTTCATAACGCTGATATAAATCAGCATATGAAAT
>JBNGDY010000038.1:0-5954 GCA_049975665.1 Candidatus Nanoarchaeia archaeon
GGGTTGGTTTTGCAGGATTATTAAATTATCTAATAATAATATGAAACAGGATAGGTTTAGTTGGTTTTTTAGTATGACTTTAGTTATATTTTTAATCTTACTAATATTAATTTTAATAAAGGAGGGATTTCCATTACCATGAAAATTAGGTTAATTGATATAATCATAATAATATTGTCCTTGTTGTTAGTTTATTTTATATTAACACGGATTTTTGGTAATTCTGCTTCAGATTTAACAATTATGGTAACCTTGTTCCTGGTGTTTGCAGGTTTATTATACAGACTAAACAAGGAGTTTGGAGAATTTAGAATTAAATCAATTAATAGTCTTGATCAAATAAAAAAGGATATTTGTTTGATAAAAGAGAAAGTATGAAAAAAGTAAAGAGTGAATTTTATAAACTAAGAATACCTAATCATATTAGAATGTTCCCTGATAATTCTAATGAGTCACCAGATGTTTTTTTATTATTTCTTTATTTAAATTTTAATAAAGAGGGGTTAAATAATGGAAGATACAATAGTTTTTATTGATGAGGGGTTTATAGCTAAATTAATTAAATATATAGAAATATGAAAAAAGTAAAAGCACCAGTTAGAATAGATTTTGCAGGAGGAACAACTGATATTTCTCCATTTAAAGATAGGTATGGAGGGGTTGTTTTAAATGCAGCTATTAATAGGTATATTAGTGGTAAGCTTATATCTAATAAGGATAAGGTGGCATTACATTATGGGGGTAATATTCCTACCTCATCTGGCTTAGGTACATCTGGTGTTATGAATCTTGTTTGGCTTGCCCTGATTTCTAAACCAGATAGATTAGATGAGAAAAGAAGAAAGCAATTAGCTGAAAATGTTTACAAGCTTGAGCAGTCACAATCATGGACAGGTGGTAAGCAGGATGCATATGCATCTGCATTTGGAGGTATTAATCTCTGGGAGTTTGATAAAGATAAGGTTAAACAAAGAAAATTAAAATTAGATAAGAAAGCTATAAAGAAGCTGGAGAAGAATCTGTTATTATTATATATTGGTAAGCATGATGCTTTTGATGTTAATAAATCAATGATATCTAATTTAAGTAAGAAAACAGCTATATTAAAGAAGATTAAATCAATAGCTTATGAACAAGCTGATGCTTTAGAAGCTGGTAAGTTGGATAGGTTTGCTGAATTATTAGATGAGGAAACAGATACAAGGAGAAAGTTGCATAAGAATGTTATTCCTGCTTCTGTTGATAAGGTTATTAAGTTAGCTAGAGAAGCAGGTGCAGAAGCTGTAAAGGTTTGTGGAGCAGGAGGTGGTGGCAGTTTGTTGTTATATGGAGAACATATTAATAAGAGCAAGTTAGCAAAATATAATCTTATTAATGTTAAATTTGATTGGGAAGGATTGAGGGAATGTTAACATTAGAACAAGCTAGGAGGGATTTAGAACAGGTTGGTTTAGAAGGAGATATAGTTAAGCCTATTTCTATATTAAGAGAGAGGTTAAGAGATAAGAAGGAATTAGGAGCTTCATTATATTCCTCACCTAAGGCAGGTAGGCTTCTTCCAAATAGTGTATATCAGGAATTACAGAGATATTTTCAAGCTGATATTGGTTTAGATGAGATGGATGGATTTCTTGGACATGCAGAATTTATGTATAGATTAGCTTTAAATTAAGATTATTAAACCATAGTTATACATATATGCAACTTTTGTTTGTTCATAAATTTTTGTTTGCGGTTGGTTTTGCAGGGCTTTGAATTAGTTATATTAGTTCTTAAATTAGATAAGTAGCAAGTTATAATTAAAAACTAATTTGTTTCCAGATATTAAATGTTTTTCTTGCTATTATTGACCAGCCAGCTACTTGCTTAACATATTGTTTTGCATTTCTCTGATATTTGTTTCTTAATTTCTTGTTTTTAAGTAATTTAATAATAGCTTTGTGAAAATCTTGTTTATTTTTAACAGCAATACCTGCATTGCTGTTTCTGATTTCTGCTCCTAAACCTTCTATATCTGTTACTATTGCTGGTGTGTTTGCAGCTAAACCATGTGCTAGTACTCCAGACTGGCTTTCATGTTTATATGGCAACACAAGAATGTCAAATGCTTTTAATTTCTTGTAAAATTCCTTTACTGAGTAATCTTTAACAATAAATTCAATACTATCACTTGATTTGCTTTTTAATATTTCTTCTAAAACCTTATCTATATAGATTCTTGTTTGTTGTGTGAAATGTGGTTTTAATTCTAAAGAGAGTAGAGCATTAGGTACTTTTTTAATAACTTTTGGCCATTGTTTTATTAATTCAATAAACCCTTTTCTTTCATCAGCTAATCCAGCTGAACCTACTACTAGTTTGTTGTCATAGTTATATGCCTCTCTTGCTTGTTTTTTTGTTATAGCAAGATGTTCTTTAGAACCATGTGGTAAGACATGTAGATTACTTGGTTTCCAGCCTATATTCTTTGGCAGGGCTTGTTTTTGATATGCTTCATGTACTATACCTGCATCTAATAATTTAAGTGTTTCAGACATGAATTTAGCTTGATATCTTTCCAGCTTGTTATAAACAGAATGATATGTCATTACCACTGGATAATTAGCTTCTTTTAATAGCTTGATGAGCTCAATTACTCTTTGATTCTTGTCTTTATCTGTTTCATATAAACCATATTCATGCTGTA
This sequence comes from Candidatus Nanoarchaeia archaeon, assembly GCA_049975665.1. Lineage (GTDB taxonomy): Archaea > Nanobdellota > Nanobdellia > Pacearchaeales > GW2011-AR1 > JBNGDY01. The sequence goes on from JBNGDY010000038.1 coordinate 2,687, forward strand.
TATGTATTAAATCTGGTTTTTCTTTTTTAATTACTTCTAGAACTTTATAATGCCACTTCTTATCATTAACATTATCTATTATTGGATAATCAGCTTGTTCTGCATCAGTATGTGCAATTATCTTTATGCTAACTTGCTTGCCAGTTTTTTTCATATAATTTTTTAAAGCTTGCAAGTAATCTTGGGAATAATAAGCTATACCACAGCTTCTTGGCAAGTAACTAGAAATCCATATCACCTTTTTCATATTTGCATTAAGCAGGATGTATTTAAAAATGTTTGCTGGAAAGTTTTAAAAATATTAGTAACGGAAAAAGAAATGAATCCTAGAAGCAAAGTAAAAGAATAATTAAGCATTTCTAATCTTATCCAGAGACATTCTAGCTAGCAAGTAAGAAATAGTTGATTCTGCACCTTGATTTGGATTAACAGCATGTTCTCCTAATCCATCATAACATCCACCTGTAACCTCATCATACATCATTTGTTTTAGATGATTGTTACAGAAAAACCAATTAAATGCTAATTCTGCTTTATCTAGATATTCTTTCTTTTTTGTAATCTGATATGCTATAATAGATGTTTGTACTATGGAGCTAGCGTCTAATGGCTGCTGGTCAAATAAAGAACGTTGCTCACCTCGTTTATACCATTCATGTTCACCAACAGGGTAGAGCATATCATTAATGAATACAATAGAATAGAGGAAACGTAATGAGCTTTCAGCTATTTTCAAATATTTCCTCTTTCTGGTAATATGATAAGCTAGGAAAAGGGATTCAGGTATTTTGGAATTTGAATATGATAAAATAGGTTCAAACCATCTCCAATCCTTTGATGTATTTTTCTTATATTCTTTGCATAAATAACTGGCTAATTCATTAATCTTATTTAAATATTCAGGAGAAGGATTGTTAAGATAATAATGGCATAATCCAATTAAACAGAATGATTTAGCTTTTATTGCCTTAATATTATCTATAAATTGCCAAGCTTTATCCCATATCGGCTGAACAGGAAGATATTTAGATGCATAACCTAATGCCCAGAGTGTTCTGCCAAATGCATCTTCACTATGTGGTTTAAGAGATTCATTCTCATTATAAAAATTATTCTTAAAATTACCATTATCTTTTTGAGCTTGTTTTAAAAATGATAAATAAATTTCAGCTAATCTTAATGATTTTTTGCTTCTATATAACTTATGATGCATTATTACTGCTATTAATGCTCTTGCATTATCATCTACTGTATATCCAGATGATTTATCAGGCTGTGTAAGATTGGAGAATTGGATGCAGCCAAATGTATCTGTTAGTTTGTTTAAATGAGTAAGCTTAACAGGAGGATATTTCTTAATTGGTTTTTCTTTTAATTGGATAAGGTTGTTGAAGATTTCTAAATATCTAAATGCTATATTAGGCCATGTCATTCTTCGTGAAAAAGAATAAGCATTTTTTTCTAATTGTTGCTGGAATTTTTCATCACCCAGAATAGAGTCAATAGCTTCTTTATAGCTTTCTGGATTTTTTAATTTAACTATCAAGCCTTTTTCTGGCAGGATTTCTTTTGCATATATAGATGGTGTGGAGATAACAGCTCTACCACAGCCTAATGCATATGAGAGTGTGCCTGAAACAATCTGTTTTTTACTAAGGTTTGTACATATATAGATATCTGAAGCTAGGATATATGTGAGTAACTCTTTTAATGATACATATTTATTTACAAATAAGACATTATTTTTCAGGCTTAATTTTTCTACTAATGATTCCAATTCTTGTCTATATTTTTCCCCTTCTTTTTTAATAATATTTGGATGTGTGGCTCCTACAATTATGTATAGAAGATTAGGATATTTTTCTACTAATTCAGGCAGGGCTTGAATCATATACTCTATGCCTTTGCCTCTGCTTAATAATCCAAATGTGCATAATACTTTCCTTCCTTGTAAGTTGAGTTTTTCTTTAAATTTAGCCTGTTTTTGGAATGCAACATTCGGCACGCCGTGATAAATAACATGTATTTTTTCTTCTGGAATTTCATAATCCTCTTTTAATATATCAACAGCAGCATTAGCCATTACTATGATGCCTGCTGCTTTCTTAGCAATTTCTTGAACAATATATTTCATTGTCTTACTTGGTTTTGGGAGTACACTATGGAATGTTACTATAACTGGTTTATTAGTATGATTTAAGAATTCTAGGATGTAACTGCCCATTTTGCCACCATATAAACCAAATTCATGTTGTATACTTACTATTTTAATATTATTTGATTTATTGATCTTTTCAGCTGCTTTTTTATATGATTCTGGTTTATCTACATCTATTGTTAATATTACTTTATCATCATATTGATATTCTTTATCATTTAATGCTAGGATTCTGGATTTGAGTTTTGGATTAAATCTCTTATCTATACAATATGCAACATCTCTTGTAAATGTTGCAATACCACATTCTCTAGGTGGGAAACTACTTAAGAAACAAACCTTTGAACGAGGGGGTGGTTCTGCCATTTTTGCATATTTGGGCAGAGGTATCAAGGTTTATAAACCTGATTATTGATAGATGACATTTTTTAGTAGTATTTGGTAAAAATTATAAACTATTTATTATTAAATGTTTTATGAGTCCAGCTGAGAACATTGAAAATGCTTCAGTTACTGCTCGTATTGGTTTATTTACAGCAAATATAGCTTATACCTTGCTAGTTCAGAAATGTTTGAATTATGATTGTAGGGCTTATACAGATTTAGGGAATGTTGGTGCTTATGCTTTTGGTTTGGGGTGTTTATTTTAGTGCTTTTTGAGTATTTATAATGCAAGGAAATCATAAGCTGATTTAGCTGCTATTGCTCCTTCACCTGCTGCTGTTATTGCTTGTTTTAAGCTATTATTAGTAGCATCACCTGCTGCAAATATGCCTTGCTGTGAGGTCTGAGCTTGTTTATCTGTTATTATCTGTCCATATTGGTCTAGTTTAACTAGATTTTTAACTAGTTCTGTGTTAGGAATAGAACCAATTTCTATAAATATGCCATCTATATCTAAGCTGGAATTATCAAGGATTAGTTTTTCTACTTTTTCATTGCCCTGAATAGCTTTTGGCTGAGAGTTATATATTACTTCTATGTCTGATTTTTTTATCCTCTCTAATAATATTGGCTCACATCTTAGTTTGTCTTTTCGATAAACAATATATACTTTTTCAGCAATTTGATTGAGATAGAGTGCTGCTTTTGCAGCTGAATCACTTCCAC
>JBNGDY010000039.1:0-5796 GCA_049975665.1 Candidatus Nanoarchaeia archaeon
ATTCTAAGGATTTGGATGATGGCTCTGGAGAAGTTAGAAGGATTAGCTGTCAATTCAAGAATGGTGCTTCAGCAGCAGGTGCAGGAAGTCCTTACTACATAAGTTTCATACCAGCAAACTATTATGTCACTAATTATGGCGATATAGTATTAGATGTAGAGAAATATGCTAATGATGATACTACTAGAACTGGCTTTGGTACTAGAAAAGGAACATTCTACTGGGCTGCATAAATAGTAGGTTGAAATAAAATTTATTTTTTATTTTTTTATTTTTTTAGACAAAATGGAACAAGAACAAAAATGGAAAGCAAACATAAGAAAGCAATATTAGTAGTGATTTTAGTAGTGGGAATTATACTATCTTTCATGTTAATATCAGATTCTGATAGAAAATATTTTTCTATTACAGGCAAGACCTGTCCTGGAGAGACAGGGATAATAAGTTCAATTAGTGAAGTCAATTTTGAATCAAGAAGTGATTTTATGAGTGGGGAAGTTTTTATATCTGAATTTAGAACAATCCCTAATGGTCAATGTTTATATGGTTCTTTTTCTGCTGATGAAGTTAGTACAGATGAAGCATCTGCTAAATCTGGTTTTATGATAGATTTATTCTCACATACTCAACATTGTATATATCCTATTAAAAAAGAAAAAGATATTTGGTATCCTCAAACATCAGTAGAATTTTATGAAACAGAGGATGAAAGACAACAAGCTATAGATAGTGGTTCATGTGGTTCTATTAATAGAGATGGTTTATATCTCCAACCTAAAAAGTTAAATAGATTTACCCAACCTACTTTTCCATGGGATTATTGGTATCCTGCATTATGTCATAGAATTGTGGATGTAGATGATTCTATAGGTACATTAGAAAATCCTACTCTTGATTGGGCGGTCGATATATTATTTGAAAGTTCAAAGACAGGAGAATTTGGAGAAGCAACAATAAGTAATAGAGGACAAACTACTGCTTGGTTAGTTGACGATAAAATAAAAGCTTCTTGGTCTGGAAACTTGTTTGGAGATAGATGGTGTCCATCTGAAACTCAGAATGATATGTTATATAATGGAAATAAGTGGCATATAAGCAAACCAGGATTAGAATCAGAATGGCAAACAACACTAAATGGTTTTTCTCAATGTGTTGGAGATATTATCCTACCTAATATTCATGGTGATAAGGCAGTTGATTATTTGATAGATAAGCAAAATAACTGTAATAATAATGCAAACCAAAATTATAATAATCTCTTAGTAGAAAGAAATTTTTGTACATCTTATGGAGAATGTGCTTCTATAGATGGAACTAATGTAGATATAGAGTTAAATCAAAATATAGCTATAAATAGTTTACAACTTTATGTAGATGCAGAAGTGTTAGGAATATACCAAGAATATGGAAAACCAAAGATAATAGATGTTATAGCACCAAGTCAATTTTCTAGTGAAACACAAGCTACAGTACAGGTTAATTTTAAAAATGATGATCCAGTAGGTAAGGGGACATTTGATTTATGGATAGAATGTCCTGAACCTTTTGGAGTAATCTCTCCAACAATTTATGATATATCTTTAAAACCACAACAACAAACATCAAGAACATTAGAAGTTACAGGGATATCTATGGATGATGTAGAAAAAACTTGTTCAGCTATTCTTAAAGAGAAAACAACAGGAGACACAAGCAAAAAACAATTTACTCTTAGTATGACTGGAAGTGGAACAAGTTGTACTGATGAAACAGGAATATTTGGAGGAGATATGAAATGTATTGGGGATAAGATATTTGAATGTGATGAATATTCTGGTATGTGGGAATTTAAGAAAGACTGTGCCGTTGATAATATGATTTGTGAAAGTGATCAATCTGGTAAAGCAGAGTGTGTAGCAGGTGAACATTCAGTATATGGATGTAATAACTGTATAGATTGGTTGTGGGCCAAAACAGCTGATGAAAGTTATTGTGAGCCTACTGTAATAATAGAAAAGAAATTCTATAAACCTCAAAGCTGGATATTATATTTAACTGATAGGGGGGAGATTACTCAGGATGATATTTGTCCTATAATTTTAGGGGTATATGGAATATTTCTCTTGCTAGGTATATCGATAGTGTTCCTAATAATTAAATTATTCCAAAAAAGGAGATCAATGGGAAAACCCATTATCCCAAGAGGTTAATAAGGAGGTAAAATATGAATAAAAAAGGAGCTATATCAATAATATTTATTGCAGTGATTGTAATATTAGCACTATTATTACTATATGCATTAATACCTTATATAACAGCACTATTGAAAATATTAGCATCTTTGGTTGGTATATATATAGTGGTATGGATAGTTTTGAAATTATATGATGCAGCATATAACAAACAAGCTACACAGAGAATGGAAGCAGGTATTAGGAAAGGGGCAACTAAATTATTAGGAGCAAGATGATGGATGTGAAATTAGAAAGATTAAAACAGGAGATGAATTAATGTGGCATATCAAATATCAGACTTTAAACAAGCAGTATTGGGAGCATTTGTAGCTGCTATTGGGTTATATGCAATTAGAGCAGGAGATCCTCTTCCATATGTAAACCCTTTTATATTAATCATTATAACAACTACTTTATTATATATTTATTATATTGGGTTTAAAAAAATTTTAGGAGAGGATGCATTACAACACTTATTTATAGATTATATAGCAGTTTATATAGTATGCCTCTTTTTAGCTTCAATATTAGGAGTATTAAATACAGAATTATTAAATCCTGAAACCTTTTTTTCAAGTACAGTGATTATAGGTACTTGGTTATCGTTTACAGCAGCTGCTGTATTTGATTTATATAACATCACAAATCCACTAAAAAAATCAGATTTTTGGGCAAGATGATAACAAAATCAGAATTGAAGTATATAAGCAAATGGTTAATGTTACTTTTATCTGCATCATATATAGGAACAGTTACTGAAACTTGGATTAACCAAACATTTGGAATTTCAACTTTCTTTGATAAATTTGTAGCTGGAGTTGTGTTAATAATAATTACATTAATACTCTTCAGCTTAGGAGAAGATTGATGAAAATAAAAACAGATGATATATTGGGATTTGGATTAATTTTAGTATCTATATTCTTATTTTTCTTTTCAATAGATCTTATTTTCAGAGAAGAATTAAATTTGATAATAGGCCTATCAGGTGTTATTGGATCCATTATAGTTCTAATAGCTGAGATAGTTTTTATAAAACAAAAATGGTTTCAGAAAATTTGAAAACAACATTTATTGGTAAAACAAAAGAAGGTAATAGGATAACTATATCAATAATCATTGGATTGATGTTTTTATTAGGGATTATAATGATTCTGATTCCACCATTAAGAGAAGCATTATTTATGTATCTTGCATTATTAATGATTTCATATTTTGTTTATAGAAGCCCACAATATCAAGATGATACATTAGTATTTAGTAAAAGAAATGCATTTTCATGCATTATTCTAGCAGGGATACTTGTTCCTTTATTTTATTATGGAACTAAAGTAATTCCAGGATTTAGTTTTGGTATCCCTTTATTACCAGGTACTATTAGTGAGGGGATGAAAGCATTTATAGTTATTTTTGTTGCTCCTGTTGTTGAAACTCTTTTTGTTCAGGGAGCATTTCTAGCTTATATAAAGAATTTTCATCCTAGTAAAAAATGGTTGTATACTACTTTAGTAATACAGGCTTTAGTATTCGGATTTATACATCTAACTGCATACATTGCTGGGTTTTATTCACTTCCTTCCTGGTCTATAGCTCTTGGAGAGTTCTGGGCCACAATCGGTTCATTTTTAGCAGCAATTGTTTGGGCGTTAATAGCAGGATTTGTTGTTATGATGGATGGTGTGAGAAACCTTTTATTTGTAACATTATTCCATATGGGAGTTAATTTGTTTATATTCACAGAATTAACAATAGTAGGATTATCAATTTCACCTAATTTAATTAAATTAATAGTAACAATATTATGAAACTAAGATATATATTGATGTTTAGTATATTAATCATCTTAATTGGTATTGTCTCTGCAAATCACTGTAATCCATCTAGTTGTGATTCAGGATATGATAGTGTTGATGTTTATTGTGATTTATCTGGAACAAACTATATCTGTTGGAGAGAGTGTCATAGAGATGGAGGATGTGGTAGTTATGGTTCTTATCCTTATGAAAAATCTAAATGGTTTTTCGTTGATGATAGTGATCAGGGAATTTTTATGGATACGGATATTTTTACTGAATCATCATCTAAATGTTATAAATATTCATCTACAGGATATATTAGGGTTGATGACTGGGATCCTGACTGGGGGTTACAAGCTAACAGTGTTAAATTAACTGTTGGTAATGGATTTAAAGAGGGAAGTACTTGTTTAAGCAGAGGTTCTCAAAATAGTATTGAATATGAAACAGGTACTCATGAACTTGGGAGAGGAAGAGATGGATATGGTGTTTCAACATGGGTTGGCTATCAAGCATATTCAGATTATACATGTTCTGGTAGTAAAGATGGTATTGAAGGGTTATTAAAAGGATCCTTATTTGTATATACTGCTGATTGGATAACCGAAGATACATATTATGAAGAATGTTCTGGTAGTTATGAATGTGTTAAAGATAGTGATTGTCCTAGTGATGGATATGTAGGTTCTAAAAGATGTTCTGGTGATAATGTAGTTCAGGATTATAGAGATTATTATTGTTCTAATTATGATTGTAAGTATAGTGAAACAACAAAGACAATAGAAACATGTCAATATTTCTGTGAAAATGGAGTATGTAAATCATGTGATCCTGGATATGTAGGAGAAAAGTATTGTAAGAATGGAGATGTTTATCAAGATTATCAGAATAGAGATTGTAGTACAGATGAGGAATTAATACAAAATTGTTTATCAGGATATACTTGTGAAAATGGAGAATGTATATCCGATTGCACTCCAGAAACTTGTTCATCACTAGGCAAGGAATGTGGTTCATGGAGTGATGGATGTGGAGGAACAATAGATTGTGGTACTTGTTCTGCTGGATATAAATGTTATAATGGACAATGTGTCTCAGATGCATGTGAACCAGAAACTTGTTCATCATTAGGTAAAGAATGTGGTTCATGGAGTGATGGATGTGGAGGAACAATAGATTGTGGTACTTGTCCAGATGGTTATAATTGTATAGATGGAGGATGTATAGAGGAAAAAGAATGTGCATATAATGAAGATTGTAAATCATTAGCTGAAGTAGTATGTGATGATGGTTCTAGTTGGTATAGGTCATATTATTGCACATTTGGTACATGTTCTATTGGTTCTGAAAGTCCACCAGAATCTTGTATATCATCACAAAATAAAATAGAAGTATACAGATTAACTAATGGTAATTGTGTGAAGATGGAAATATCACCTTCTGAAAGGAAGTCATCTGATTATGATACATTAAATCAATGTGAAAACTCAATGGGAGGAGGCATTAGTACATTTTGGATAGCCTTAATATTTTTATTTATTATAGGATTGGCTGTCTTGTTGATATTAATAATAATCAAATTAATTAAATCTTAATAGTTAAATATATAAATAAAGTAAACAATAAAATAATATGGAAGAAACAGAGAACAATAATGATATGATGGGAAAATTATTAATAACAATAATATTAATTTCATTAGCAATATTTGTATTATATCAATTTATTCCTTCTGGAGATGTGTTGAATGGTTATTATGACACAGCAACCGATACATGTTGGGTAGA
>JBNGDY010000040.1:0-5765 GCA_049975665.1 Candidatus Nanoarchaeia archaeon
TTATAAATCTTTCTCTACAACAAAAAAATAGAAAAATTTATAAAGGGAATAAACTAAATAATTGTACCCAAGTAAGTTAAAATGGAACAACCAAAAATAACAATATCCTTAATTTTAATAATGTTGCTCACTTTTGTAGCCTCTATAAGTTTAGTTTCTGCTGATGTTTCTTGTGATAGGTTTTTTGTTAGTAATGAAGAACCAACTGTAACATCTAGTAACCTTGACCCAAACAATTCTATTCAAATATCTACTATTGGTTCTTATTTTGATGTTAATAAAAATTCTCTTGGTGGTGGTGAGGGTCCAGTTGATTTGGAAGTAAGTTTTGAGGATAATGTTCAACCAGGATCATTAGGTGTAATATTATTTGACAATTCTCAGCCAATAGAGGTAAAATATATAGAAGAAGATGAGCAGGAAGAAGAACCAGAAGACACAACAGGTTGCAGATTAATAACATTACCACATACCACTTCTTTTAGAATAGAACAAGGTAAAACAGGGTCAAGTAGTGTGATTAGAATAAAAGCCTCATCTCAATGCCCTGATTTAGCTTTTAATGTTGTTGAAACAAGTAGTATGAATAAGCCAATGTATATTGATAGTATGGGGGAGACTGCTGATGGAAAGGGGTTTGAATTTTCAATTGGATTAGATGCAGTAGATATAGAAACTGGATCTTATAGTAATACATATATTGTATCTGGTGAGGCTGGTGATAAAACATATACAAAAGATATTAGATTAGAAACAATAGTAACTCAAGGGACATCGCCCATAACAAATGAAACATTTAGTTCATTACCATCTTGCTCATTAGAAGGGGATATGATGATTAATAAAACATATTCATTAATCTGCCAAAATAAAAATCCAAATATTAAAATCCAACCACAATCAAATGAGTTATATATAGGTAAATCAGTTAGTGAATCAGGAGGCCAATTTGAGTATGAGATTAAACCAGTCAAAGTAGGGAATACAAAATTTAAAGCTTTGTTCACATATAGAGGAGTGCCTGTTGGGCAACCATATACTAAAGATATAAGAATAGGTTATGGTAATTTGCCACAAAAAGGAACAAGCATAAATGTTAATTTTTATCAAGATGGTAAGAAAACAAGTATAGACAAGTTAAAAGCAGGAGAAACAAAAATCGTACCATTAGATGAAAACACTAAATCTCCCTTAGAATATTATGATATTTTACTTAATGGAAATGAAATAAACAGGACATTTAAATTAAAAAATGATTTGGAATATGAATTAATAATTAGCAGTCCTGGTTATATTTCAAAAAACCTTAATTTTTCTGTTACAGAAAAACCTAAAATAGAAATTAAATTATCTGAGGGAGAATTGAGAGAAGGAAAAAGGATTAATATTAACACAACTCCTGAAAATGCCTCATTATTTTTAGATGGAACTAAATTAAATAACAATTTTATACAAACATCAGCAGGAAATCACACTATTAAAGCTATTTATGAAGGATATGAAGAAACAGAGAAGAATATAACAATTGAACCAAGAATTTCATTAACCTTTAAAAATAAATGGAAAAAGAATAAACAACAGAATTTTACTATTACAGAAGAAACTGATTGGAAAGTTTATTATAGGAAGGATAGAGATTCAGAATTAGAATTAATTGCTGAAGGGAATGGAACATCAGGATCATTTAAACCAAAAGACAAAGGCATATATCATATATATCTAGGGGATGAGATGTACACAACTAGAGAAATTGAAGGGATTAGCCTATTTGGATGGATTAATTGGTGGTATTTATTAGTTATAATAATTGTAGGGATTATTATTATTGTTGTGTTATACATAAAAAATAATAGTGGTGGAACATATATCCCTCCAAGCATGGATAGTATCAGTGATGGTGAAGAATTACAAAAATTATCTTAATATTAAAAGATGGCAAACATAAAAAATTTTTTTAGGAGAGTATTTGGGCTTAAAGTAAGAGAAGAAACATATCTAACCCAGCCTCCAAAAGATACATTAAAACAACTTCAAAAAGAGTATTATACAAAAAAATTGATGCAAGAGAATGCTCAAAAAGACACAGAACTTAAAAAGTTAAGACAAAAAATCCAAAGAATAAAAGAACAGAAAGAAGATGAAAAACAGATAAAAGAAATTAATAAACAAATTCTTAAAAAAAGAGAATTAGATACCAAATTAGAGAAAAGTAATTCTTTTATGTTATATGTAAAAGGCCCAAAAAGATTCCCAATTTTATATACAAAACAAGATAATCCAATAGGTAGGTGGGTTGGATTTTGGATTAAACCAACAGATGATGGAAGAACAATTTATTATCCTGTAATTAAATTGAAAAATAATATTAAAAGAATAAACTGTCCAATAGTAGACCCAAGGAAATTATTTAGATCTTCTATAAATATATCAAAACAAGTAAAATCTGGAAAGATAGATACTAATTTAGACTTTAATAAAGATGGTAAACCAATCATAATAGAGGAAAAGGATATTTATCAAAAATTAGCAGAAAAGGAGTATGGTGGGAATGTTAAAGTTATAAGGATGGATGATGCTGAGAGAAAGGATTATGAAAAGCAAATAGCATCATTGAGAGATGAAAGAAAGCAATTGTTTGGGATAATAAAAGAATTAAAAGAAAAAGAAATAGATTATGAGGATAATTTAAATGAATTAATGGCTAATAATTCATACCTATCAAAAGATAGGGATACACAAGTAGCTCATGCATCAAATTTACAAGATAAACAAATACAGATGGTTCAGGAAACTGCTAAAGCTAATGCAGGATTACAAGATGCGACATTAAATCAAATGATGACAGAAAGAGCATTTAATAAAGCATGGGATGTTTATGATAAAGTAGTTAATAAGATGGCAAAATATGTGCCTGAAGATACAAAAGGAATTGCATTAAGAGAAGCATCTGATGTTTTAAAACAAGGAATTGAAATTGCCCAATCAGCATATGAGTCAAATAATAAACTCCAAAAAGATAAACAAGAAGGAGAAAATAAAAAAGGAGAGAAGAAAGATGATTAAAGTAATAGAAAAATGGCAACACAAAGAGAATTTTATGATTTAAAAACAAAACTACCAGATTATACACATGATTTATTAAATCTTTGTATAAACTTCTTTGATAAAGCTGCTGCTGTAAGAAGTGTGGGAATTATAACACCAAGAGATGTAGGAGAATTATATGAAATATCAGAAGAGATTATAGATGAATATATGGCTATTGTAATGTCTATGAAATATCGTGATGAAACAGTCATCAGGAATGTTAGGAAAGAGTTATATTCAATATTTAACATGTTTTTTGATAAAGATGGTAGAAGAAAAGATTGGACAGATAAGTGGTTTTTAGAAAAAACAGAAATAAGAGCTGAACAAGTTATAAGTACAATGACATCATTTATAAACTCTCCAATCTATACATCACTAATTCAAGCATATCAACAAGTAATGAGAAGAAATGATTTTTTAAATAAATTTGTCACAATATCAACATACAGGGCAGGAAAGTTCCCTCAACAAAAAAAAGAAAAAGAAGAAATGGATAAATTATTTGGAGATTTGGAATCAGATGAAGATGAAGAAAAATCTAAAAAGAAAAAATCAAAAGAATGAATAAACTACTAAAAATATTAAGTCGTAAGAAGAAAGAGAAATTAGGATATGTAATCTGGATAGATTTCACACCATCTGCTAAACAATTTATAGTTGGAGGACCCAAGAATAAGAGAATGTATCACTATAAAGATGGAAAATTAATAAATATTGAAACATATAATATTGTTAAAGAAAGATATTATCAAAGAAATAACATTATTGTTATAGATAAAACAGAAGGATCAAATATACCTAAAGATGCAGTACATATGAAACCTGAAAAACAAGCTCTTGGAGTTATAGAGCTTAGGAGGAGAATCCAATGAGCTTTTTAACTCTATTATTGTGGGCATTTCTTATTGTGATTTGTCTAACTGCATCTATATGGATAATTAGATTTTTAATTAAATTATTTAGTGGTGAAGCAGAAGGCAATAGTGCTTTAGGAAAAATATGGAGTGCCTGTTGTATGGCTACTAAATCACATTGGTAGAATGTTTAACAAGAACAAAAAAGAAAAATTAGTCAAATACGATATTGGATTTGCAGAAGATGCATTTGAATTACTAAAAAATGCTACAGCAACAGAAGGACATTTTTTAGGCAATTATTGTGCTACGGGGGATGAGAAATATCTTGATAAATTAGAAAAGGCTAGGAAAAGAAGAACAGTTTTTTTAGATATGGTTTTTCAAGAAGTTGCTGGGAAAGAGCCAGAAGGGCATAGTTGGTGCATCTCTAAACACATACCAAATCAAGCAATGATTTGTCAGGAGTTGATAACAAGATTTCTTGGTGTTGGTGATAAGGAATCAGCTAAAAAATTAATAGAACAATATAAAGATTTATATCAAGAATATTTAGAATTATTGGATATAAAAGAAGGTAAAGGTAATATAGAGAGCCAAGCATGATGACAAATTTAATTGGGGTTACAAAAAGATGTCCAAATTGTAATAAAGTTATTTTAAATTCTTATTCAATTTGGATATTACATTCTTTAGATTTAAGATTTATTAAATGTCCTTATTGTCACAAAAAAGTCAAAAATGGGTAGAAAACTTGAACAATCAGAAATAGAAGTGGTATTATCTATGCATCAAAAAGCAAGTGGAAATGCTAAAGAAGCTGCTAGATTGTTATCTAAGGATTATTATGCTCTAAGAGGTTTGGATTATAGTGAAGGCACAATAAGGAACTACTGGAGAGAAGCTGGACTCCCTATAAAAAGTAGAGGTGGGCCCAATACAAAAGGTAAAAGTTGGAAATGGAAACAGCATTAGAGTCAATAACCCACCACTGAAGTAGTGGGCTTGTTTTGATGGAATAGAAACATTTGATATTAGAAAAAAACGGGGATTGAAAAAAAGTTCAGATAAATCAATAGAAAAATTTAATTCTCATTGTGTCGGTAGTTTTGCTATTGCTTCTGAATTAGTTGAATGCAAAACTCCAAAGGAAAAAATTACTATAATTGATGATACATACCGCCTAGTAAGAAGAAGATTGCATGATACACAATTTTCAAAAGGTGGAGTAAGACACAAGTATTTTGAGGGAAACTTCAAGGGAATCAAAAAAGGAAGCATCTGTGAATTTGGTCAAATTGTAGGTGGAACAAAAAATACAACTTATATTAGAAATAATGCGAATAAAAGAATAGGAAAAAATTTAAAGAAAATTAATTGGCTATTTCATTCGTTTAAAATTAAAAAATTAAACAACTCGGCAATTCCTCCCATGACTGAAGTCAAGGGTATCCTTGCCTCAAACAAGATTATAATGAGAATATTATTGATAAGATAAAAATTAACACCAATAATAACAATCCAAATTTTATTATTTTCTTCGTAGGATTTACAAATTTTAAAATTATATATAATAAGACAAATAATATTATTAATGTTAATATCTTTGTTTGAAAATCACTTATACCAAGAGATAGCTCACCAACCTTATGAAATGTTTTATTAAATGAAGCAGATAGGAAATCACCAATAGAACCTAAAACAGATTTTACTTTTTCCATAATTATTTATTAATTTAATAATTTATAAACTTATTCTTTTTTAAGATCTTCATTTATTATTTGAATTATTCTTTTCTTAACACCACCATAACCCCATTTG
>JBNGDY010000041.1:0-4637 GCA_049975665.1 Candidatus Nanoarchaeia archaeon
TAGTAATAACAGAAATACCTTATGGGGGTAATAAAGCAAATTTAGTTAAGGAAATAGCTAATCTTGTTAAGAATAAGAAATTGCCAGATGTGTCTGATATTAGGGATGAGTCTGCAAAAGGACAGATTAGAATTGTTATTGAATTAAGAAAAGATGCTGATTCAAAATTCACATTGAATAGATTATATAAATATACAAAATTACAGCATAGGTTTGATGCTATTATGGTTGCATTAGTTAATGGACAGCCTCAGCAGTTGAATCTACAACAGATTGTTAAGTGTTATGTAGATCATAGGAGGAAGGTAATAAGAAGGAGAACTAAATTTGATTTAGATAAAGCAGAGCAAAGATTACATATTGTTGAAGGATTGTTAATAGCTCAACAAAATATTAATGAGGTTATTAAATTAATCAAGGCATCTAAATCTGTAAAAGAGGCTTGTCAGATATTACAAGATAAATTTAAACTAACAGAGAAACAAGCAGTTGCCATTTTAGAGATAAGATTGCAACAATTAACCTCTTTAGAATATGAAAAATTAAAGAAAGAGGAGAAAGAGTTGCAAGATAAGATTAAGGAATTGAAGAAGATACTAGGTGATGAAAATGAAATATTGAAGATTATTAAAAAAGAATTAAGAGATTTAAAGAAAGATTATGGAGATGACAGGAAAACAGAAATTTTAGAAAAAGTTAAAGAGATTAAGGAAAGGGATTTGGTTGATAAGAAGGATGTTGTTATAACAATTACAGAGAGAGGGTATATTAAGAGGTTGGATTTACAGAAGTATAAATCTCAGAAAAGGGGTGGCAGAGGGGTGATTGGTTCAGGATTAGCAACAGGTGATTTTGTTAAGGATTTATTAACATGCTCAACACATGATTACTTGTTATTCTTTACTGATATTGGTAAGGTGCACTGGTTGAAGGCGTATCAAGTGCCAGAGATTAAGAAATATGGTAAAGGCAGGTCAATAGCTAATTTATTAAGTTTGAAGAATGAAAGGATTTCTTCTGTAATTGCTATTAAGAATTTTGATGATTATTTAATTATGGCTACTAAGAAAGGCATGGTTAAGAAGATTAAGCTGGATCAGTTTTCCTCTCCAAGAAAAGGGGGTATAAAAGCTATTAATTTAGATGGTAAGGAGGATATATTAATAGATGTTAAATTAATTAAAGAAAAACAAGAAGTATTGTTTGTTAGTAAAAATGGCAAGGCATGCAGATTTAATTCTCAGCAAGTCAGACCAATGGGAAGAGCAAGTTATGGTGTTACTGGTATGAAACTCCAGAAAGATGAAGTGGTTTCTATGGAAGTATTGCCAGATAAGGGTAGTATAATGACAATCACAAGGAATGGTTATGGTAAGCGAACAAAAATAGATGATTATAGATTAACAAGTAGGGCAAGCAAGGGTGTTATTAATATTAAGATTAATGAAAGAAATGGACCTGTGGTGACTTCAGAATGTGTTCAAGAGAGTGATAATATTATTGTGACTACTGCTAAGGGCATTGTTATCAGAACAAATGTTAAGGATATTAGAGTGATGGGAAGAGCTACACAGGGTGTGAGAGTAATTAGATTGCAGGATAAAGATTATGTGACTGATTTAGTAACTATACCTGAGGTTGATGCATAATTGTTTTTATATCTGCCTCTCTCCAACCCTTTTCTATAAACATGTTTTTAATTTCTTCATTTGTGTATCCTTGTTTTTTAGCTTGTTTAATTGCTTGTTCTGCTTTTTTAATAGTCTCTATTGGAGGTGAAGGTTTGTCTTTATTAAAGAAGTGTATTTTAATTACATTTACAGTTACATCTATTGCATAAGCTATTATCAGATAGAGGAGCATATCACCTAATAATCCCCATATGCTTAAGGGTAGTGTATCTGTATCCTCCATATTAAGTGTAAGAAATTCCCAAGGAAGTCCTATTTTTATATTAAAATCTGTATTACCTGCTAGCATAGATGACCAAGGGATCATAGATGACCAAGGGATTGTAGCTATACCGAGCAAGATTACTAGTAAGAAGATTACTCCAAAGAGTGTTGCTGTTAGTTTTGTTGATTTTAATTCTTGTGGAATTGCTTGTGAGAGTTTCTTTTTTTTAATTGGTTTTTTTGTATATGCTGCTTTATTTAAGTTATTTTTTTTAGTGTTAGTTGGTGTACTAATCTTTGATGTAAGGGAGCTATCACCTTGTTTTTCCATAGTTATTATAATGATAAATGATTTATAAATATTTAGAAGACTATTGGTTTGGTTTTTTTGTTTCTGCTTTATTTAAGTTAGAGAGTTAATACAAATAATTTACAGATAGATGCTAATTAAATAATTGAGCCAAAACCAATAAGTCTCCAGTGCCCTTTGATATTTCTCGCTATACCAATTGAGGAGTCTTTTATTGGTACAATGGGTATTTTTAGATTAGCTTCTAATATGCCTTTTTGTGCTTTTTTAACATGTCCTACTGTGATGCTTGTATTTGAACTTATCATTAACATTTCTGTTGGCTTAATTTCCTGGATTGTTTCATGTTTTTCTGTACCTGCTAATTTTTCAAATAACTGATATTTTGCTTTTAAGTCAGTAGTCGGTTCTGGCATATCTCCTGATAAGCTTGCCAAGTTTCCAGATAAGGCATCTGCTTTTGTTAATGAAGGATCTAATTCTGTTTCTATTGCTAGTGAGCCACCTGGTAATGCTTGTTCAATTTCTTTATCTCCACGGTAAATAGCAATAATTTTTGTCTTGATTGTTTCATAGACTGTTTGATTTTGTTTTTTATATGTTCTGCCAGGTTTTATTTCAATAATATCTCCTTTATTTAACGAGCCAGATTTTAATGCACCTCCTAATATACCTCCTTTTAATTCTTTGATTGGGGTACCAGGGCGGTTAATATCAAAACTTCTTGCTATTAAGAAGAGGGGTTTTCCTTCTTGTTTTTGTTTTGGCTGGATTTTATTAATTTCCTTTATTAATGTGTCAAGGTTGATATTTTGTTGTGCAGATACAGGGATAATTGGTGCATTTTCAGCTATTGTGCCTTTAGTAAATGCCTGTATTTTCTTATAATTTTCTAATGCTTGTTCCTTACTAACAGCATCTATTTTATTTTGAACAATAATAATATCCTTAATATTTCTTGCTTGTAATGCAATTAAATGTTCTTGAGTTTGGGGTTTGATACCTTCATCAGCAGCTATTACTAATATTGCTGCATCCATTATTGCAGCACCTGAGAGCATGGTTGCCATTAACATTTCATGTCCAGGTGCATCTACAAAAGTGACATACTTTACAGGCTTTCCCTTGCTCTTGCTAGATGTTGTTAGCTTGTTGCCTTCTTGTTTGATAGTAGTATTTGCATATCCTAGCTTGATGGTGATACCTTTTTTTAACTCCTCGCTATGTGTATCTGCCCATTTTTCTGTTAACCTATAAAGCAAGGTAGTTTTACCATGATCAATATGTCCTACTATGCCAATGTTTAATGTTGGTATTTCCATAAATAGAAATAGTTTATTTGTTTTTTAAAGCTATTCCTGTTCTCCTTCAGCTTGTTTTTCTTCTTCTGTATCTTCTGGTGTGCCTGTACTTAATGTTTTTACAATTAAATCACCTATTCTCATTACAAATTCTAATGCTATTATAAAAAAAAGATAATATGGGATTTGAGATAGTAATGTAGGTATTTGTGAAAATCTATCTAGGAAGAGGCTTAATTGGAAGAAGTCTGGTTCTAATATAAAGAATGCAAGTAAAGCAAGAGGCACCATTTTAGCTAAATCTTCTGCTAACTGCTCATTTACATATGCAGATATCCTGACACTTGAGACTAATGCAGCTGATAATGTTAGTATAGTAAGTACAGCTTCTGCCTTTGATAAAAGCAATAGGAATAATGAAAATGTTCCAAACCAAAAGAGGGTTAATACTGGCAGAATAATAATATATTCAAGTATATAAAAAATAAATGCAGTGAATTTTGCTGCACCTGCATGTTGATAGCGATTATACTGGCTTAGGTTTAATTCAACTAAATTCTTTTTTGATAAGTATTTATAGAAGTAGAAGACAAAGATTGCATAAACAATTATAAGTAATGTGAATATAGCTAGTATAATCAGAACATTATAATCTTGTGGTATACCAGATTGAAACAGACTTAATATCTCCTCTTTCATGTTTTTTACAAGCAGATAGTATTTTTAAGCTTATTGTTCTTTCTTTTCTGCTGGTTGTTCCTCTGCATTTTCCTGCTTTCCTTCTTCAGCAGGTTCTGGTTTTAGTAATTCCTGGAATTTCTTTTTACCTTCTTTTAGAACATTTAAATTGATCTGGATAGTATCTTCTGATATTTCTTTACCTCTTACTGATTTTCTTAATCTCAGCCCTTTTGGATTAGGTGTTGGTTTTTTACCTTCTTTTCTTGGTCTTTGTTTCATTGCCTTCCCATATCCTAACAATACTTTTCTTAATTGAGGACCTTCTCTATCTTTTAATCCTGGAAAGCCAGCTTTGTCTGATGTGCCTGTGATTTCTAATTCATATCCCTCAAAATCAGGTGAGATAAGATTACCAGCAATTTTTTCCCCAATTTGTTTGCCAGTTAAATC
>JBNGDY010000041.1:4647-5739 GCA_049975665.1 Candidatus Nanoarchaeia archaeon
CTTTTACCCTGATGGGATATATTAATTTTAAATACCATATTATGTTTTTGCATCTATGCTTTAAAAGGTTTTGGATTGTATCTTTAGCAGGATTATGATAAGGTTTATATAACTTATCTTCTTAATTTTATAAATGGGTGAAGATAAGAAGTTAAGAGAGGATGGGATTGTGTCCCGTAATAATTCTAGGAAAATTTATCTACCTTTATATGTAATGGCAATCATACTTATATGCCTTATTATTTATATACAGGTTAATAATTTGGAACTTAATAATACAGTATTTATTGCTGCTATTTTGTTTATTGTGTGTGTACTCTTTTTTACAGAGATACATAGGGCTGTAACTAGATATGAGATTAGAACAGAATCATTAGTGCATATTCATGGTATTTTCTCTAGAAGAAAGAGATATGTAGCATTTCACTCAATTAGTGATATTAAATTTAAACAGAATTTTTGGCAGAGGTTGTTGAGATATGGTAGTATTTATGTATATCAATTTTCTGAGGATAGTGCTACCCAGGTTAGAAACATTAATAAACCTGAAGAATTTCTAAATATTCTAGAGGAAAGGATAAATAAACATATGCAAAAGAGGATGATACAGAGCAAGACATAAAATGGAGATGTATGGAGAGAGGAAATCACCAGTAAGGAGACATCATAAGAAGATCTTGATAGCTTTTATATTTTTGTTTATAGCATTTGGATTAATATATTTTGCTTTTCAAGGTAGCATACCTTTAACTGGTAGGATTATTGGTGGCGGGGTTGGTAATGGTAGTATTGATATGTCTGCTTCTTTAAATATGCCAGAACAAGAGATTAGTATTAGTAATGCAGAACGAATTAGATTAAAAACAAGTAATGGTGGGTTGTTGTTTGTAGGAGATAATAAGATTGATTTAAATGAATCAGGTAAGACTGATATTATTATTGATGGTTTTGAAGGCAAGCTAACTTTTATAGGCAAGAAGATAATTGAATTAGATGGTGAGGCAGATAGAGTGCTAGTAAATGGTATACCTAATTTAGCTTCTCAGGGAAAGCTAGCAGTTAGATTTAATCAAGAAGTGGATTGCCAGGCTG
>JBNGDY010000042.1:0-383 GCA_049975665.1 Candidatus Nanoarchaeia archaeon
TTTTCCGTCGATAAGTGTGATTTTCACTAAGTTAATTAAACTCCGGACAGAGCATCTTTTTATTTTATTTAAATATTCTTATTTATAATAAGTTTTAAATATCTATACTAGTTTATGAAGATATGGCAAAGAAAAAGAGGAAGTCTAAAGTCAGGTATAGGAGAGCAGTGTTTATTGTTGTTTATAGAAAAACATTATTGGGTGTGAGGTACTTATTATTAAAGAGAAAATTGCACTGGACTGGTTGGGAATTTCCAAAAGGTGGCTTAGATAAAAATGAGAAGTATGAGAAAGCTGTTAAGAGAGAAGTTAAGGAGGAGACTGGCAAGGTGCCAATTAATGTGAAGAAATTTAAACAAGAAGGTAGGTATGCATATCCTAAG
>JBNGDY010000042.1:393-5632 GCA_049975665.1 Candidatus Nanoarchaeia archaeon
CTTATAAGCTGTTTGCAGCTCAGTTAAATAGTAAGCAAATAGATATTGATAAGAGAGAACATTCTTCTTATAAATGGGTTAAATTTAAAAAAGCAATTAAGATGTTGACATATAAAAATCAGAAAGAGTGTTTGAAGGTTGTTAATAGATGGTTAACTAAGCAATGAAAGATCTTATAGCTTCATTTAAAATATTGGAAAAGAAGGGGTTACCTATAGCTAGATATAAGCTTGTTAATAATGAAGAAGATTTGGATATGGAATATCCAGCTTATTTAAAGATAAATTCTCCAGAACATAAAGCTAAGTTAGGTGGTGTGAAAAAGGTTAAGAATTTAGATGAAGCTAAAAAGGCATTAAAGCAATTAAAGAAGATAGCTGATGAGATTGTTTTGCAAGAAGCTGTTAGTGGTAAGGAGATTATTATTGGTTTAGAAGAAGATGAGGTGTTTGAAAAGGTTTTATTAATTGGTTTAGGTGGCAGACATTTAGGTGAGAAGAGGGTGGTGTTTAGAGTGCCACCAGTATCTAAACAAGAGGTGTTAGATGCTTTGAAAGAGTTGGGGATTTATGAAGAGGTAAAGGAATTGAATCTTAGTAAGTTAGTTAAGATTGTTAGGAAGGCTGCTACTTTAAATGTTAAGGAAGCTGATTTAAATCCAGTTATTGTTAATAAGCAGCAGGCATTAATTGTAGATGCTCGGATTGAGCTTGCTTAATACTCTGGCTAAATCTTCTGGTTCATCAAATACTGATATATATTTGCTTAGAAAATTTCTTGATTTATATAGTGAGCCAACAAAACAAGCAATTACTGGTTTGTTAAATTTACATAATCTTTTAGCTGTTTCTAATGGTTGGGTCATATGCTGTGGTGTTAATAATACAATTAGTGAGTCATAATATCTTTCTAATACTTGCAGGGTTTTTTCATATCTCTCTGGAGTTGCATCTCCTAATATATCTACTGGATTGTTTTTATTCCAAGCATCTGGCAGGAAGCTGGATAATTCTTTTATAGCTTTTTTAGGTAATTTTTGTAAACTTATTTTTTCTTTATAAAAATAATCACTTACTAACACACCTAAACCACCAGCATTTGTAATTATGCACGGATTTTTTATTTTAAATTGACAATTACTTACCTTAACTAATTGATAGATAGAGTCTACTTCTATTATTTTAACTTGTTTAAATGCTCCTGAGTAGATGCCTTCTGGTGTGGATAGAGCAGCTGTATGTGTTTTAGCTGCTTTTCTTCCTGCTGATGTCTTACCTGATTTTAATGTGATGATTTGTTTTCTTGTTTTTTTACAAGCTTCTAGAAATGGTTTGCCTTCTTTTGCTTTTAGAGATTCCATATAGAGAGCTATTTTATTTGTATGTTCATGTTTTGCAAATAAATCAACAAGCTGGGAGAAACCTATCTGAGCTGCATTACCTATTGAGATGAATGCAGATAGCTCTATCTTATCTATAATTGCTGAGCCAATTGCACCTGATTGAGAGATGAATGCTGTTTTTCCTTTTTTAATATTGCCAGAATAAAATGATGCATTCACACTTGTTATTGGATTAATAAAACCTAAGCTGTTAGGGCCTATAATTTCTATTTGATATTTATTAGCTATATCTATTAATTGAGATTCTAGTTGTTTATTACCTGTTTCTGAGAAACCTGCTGATATAATGACAGCAGACTTAATCCCTTTTTTGCCAGCTTGTTCTAATGCTTCTGGAACAAGATGAGCAGGTATAACTATAATTACACAATCTACTTGATATGGCAACTCTAGTAAATCATTATATGCTTGTTGGTTTAGAATATTAGAAGCATTTGGATTTATAGGATATGCTTTACTTGTTTTTAATAGATTTTTAAATATGATATGTCCTGGCTTGTCAGCATGTCTGGAAGCACCTACTACTGCAAATGATTTTGCATTAAAGAAATTCATTTTTACATTGTTCCGTCTTCTGAAACACCGGAATTTTCATCTTCTTTTTCTTTTTCTGGCAAGTTGGTTTGTTCCCCTTGCAAATCCTCTGGATTAATACTATTAATCATCTTTTTGAATTCTTCAAAATCTTCAGCTGGTATTCTTGTTCCTTTTTTTGTAAATCCTGTATATCCTTCTGTTGTCATATATTCTCTTATTGTTAATCCAGGTTTGCCCCCAAAGTCATCTATTCTTACAACAATATCTGTATTATCATTCTTTTTTATTTTACCTATATCTTTTTCCATTTTTCTAATAAGTAGTTAAGGTTTATTAATGTTTTGGATATGCTTTTAATTTTTTTATTCTATCATCAATATCTGGATGTGTGCTTAATAGGTTGAGCAATCCTTTTTTTGTAAATGGGTTGACTATAAATAAGCTAGATGTTGCTTGATTACCTTTTACTGGTTTATTATGTTTAAGTTTTGTTAATGCATCTGCTAGTGGTTTGCCATCTCCAAGCAAGGATGCTGCATTTTTATCAGCTAGGTATTCCCTGCTTCTTGATATTGACAGCTGGATGAGAGATGCTGTGATAGGGGTGATAATGCCAAGAACAAGTAATTGTATGAAAGAGGAGTCATCATCTCCAAATATAGCTGCCCATCTGGCTATTAATGCTATATACATAATAGCAGATGCAATTGTTGCTACAATTACTTGTATAAGTGTGTCATGATTTTTAATATGCGAGAGTTCATGAGCTAATACTCCTTTTAATTCATTTTTATTTAATTGGTTGAGCATACCTTGTGTGCATGCAACAGCTGCATGTTTCTTATTTCTGCCTGTTGCAAATGCATTCATATGCTGGGTTGGGATGATATATACAGCAGGCTCTGGTAGATTAGCTTTTTTAGCTAGTTCTTTTACAAGAGTATTTAATTCTTTATTTTTAGATGGCTGTGCTTTATACATCTTTAAGATGAGTTTGTCAGAGAACCAGTAAGATGAGATATTCATGATTAGTGCTAGTATGAATGCTATTAATAAGCCTGTTCTGCCCCATATTGAGCCAATGCCTAGGAAGATGGCAGATAATATGACAAGCAGGATGATTGTTTTTATCTGGTTTTTCATTTTAACACGCCCACGCCAGGAATCGAACCTGGGAGCCCGTAAGGGCCCGGCTTAGCAAGCCGGTGCAATACCATTATGCGACGTGGGCTTATTATAGCATAGATTTTAGTAATTTAAATCTTTGTGTTTAAGAATTTAAAGAACCTTTATTATTTAATCATTATTTTAACTTTCCTAACAAACATTCTTATCTTTAAATATTTTAATTATTTTGTTAAGTTCAGGATGCTTTCTTCCTATATTTTATACTATAAAAGGAACTTCTCTTGATTCATGTTCAATTTTAATATAATTTAAATGATCTTAAATAAACTATAGTTTATCCTTATTTTTAATATAGTGCCAATTTTTGAATATTTTATTAATTCTCGCTTTTTAGGTATTCATTAAGTTTTTTTATAACAGAATTATGAAGGGAAGTGTTTATTTTACAAAGTCTTTTTATTATAATATCTTCTTGAATTGTAAAGATTCTATGAGGTTTAATAAAACTCTGAAAAGGAAGTATTCCTTCTTTGATAGAGCTTTTTTCTATCTTTAAATCCTGTTTATGAGGTTTTGTTGTCACTAAACAGCAAATTCTATCTTGCATTTTATTAACTCCTTTGTTAGAGATAATTAATGCAGGCCTTTTTTTAGATAAACTTAGGTCAGAATAAGGAAATGGAATCAGAACAATATCTTTTTGGTTAAACATTATCCCACCTTTCATCTGGTTTATTATCCCAATCTTTTTTTAGCACTTCTTCAGAAGCCAACATCGTCATGATACTCTCACTATTGGGATGATTTCCAATTGATTCTAATTCTTTAATTCTCTTTTGTATACACATTCTAACAAATTCACTCCATTTTACTTCAGAGTATTTCTTCATTATCTTGTATACTTCATCATCTATTGATAAGGTTATATTTGTCATATAGATTTAAGTGAGCTCACTTATTTAAATCTTTCTATAATATCTACAAACTATTGTGTTCTTATTGACTAGTTTAGCAAGCCGACTCACAATTTACTTTTGTTATTTTATAGTTTTGTCAAAAGCAAATTGCTCAGAAATACCATTATGCGACGTGGGCTTTATAGATTTAGAAAGAGATGGTATTTAAAGCTTATTCCTCTATCTCCATTATAAGTTCATTATTACTAGTTTGGTATTCTTGTGTGATTGTTGTTATTTTAAATGTTATCTCTTTTGTATATCTGGAATCTAGTCTTACATTTTTTGTAGTTAATTTTTGATATGCACCTGGTTCAATATTATCAAATTCAAATTCTTCTACTTCTTTGTTTTGTTCTATTAATATTAATTTGATATTTTTAGCTGTTATTATGCCTTGATTTTCTACTATTGCTTCAAAATCTAAGTATCTTCCTTTTTTAACAGCCTCTATATCTTTGAAATATAATTCTGCTTTTGCTGGTTTGTTATAGATTTCTTTTAATAATTGTATATGCCCTGGGTGTATTTCTTGTTCACAAGAGAAATAAGGATACATGATATAATCAGAATTATTTAAATGTTCAAAACCAAATACATGTAAGAGTTCATGTATTTCTATTATTGGTTTGTTGCAATCAATATTATATAGTTCTTCATATAAGATGATGCTACCTTCTAAGATTAATGGATAAATGCTTAGATTTAGATATTTACTAGGTCCTCCTTCACCTGCTATAAACTGGTTTTCTTGTTTTTGTAGCATTTCTTTTGAACAACTCACAATAATGTCTGCATCATTAGTAGTTTCTTTAAATGTCAGGATGTTGGTTCTATCTTCTATGATGTCAAATGCCTCTAACATTTTTGTTTTCTTATCTTGATTACAATCAGTTAGAAATTGGTATGTCAGATTATTGTGGTTGAATCTCATGCCTTCTTCAAATTGTGATGGTCCTGCAGGTAAGTCTTTTTCTACATTAGGATGGTTAAATTGATATGTTGTTTTTAATGGCAGTGGTTCTCCTGGTAGGTTGAGATAGATAAAATAGCTTAGTAATGCAAGTATTGTAAGTAGTATGATTATGAACAGCTCTTTTAACATTTAATGGGCAAGAATTTAGTATTTAAGTGTTTTTTGTTTAATTTTTAATTTGATTTTAGATAGAGATATTCTTATAAACTCTTTTTACTTTTTAGAAATGCAGACCAAGGC
>JBNGDY010000043.1:0-5589 GCA_049975665.1 Candidatus Nanoarchaeia archaeon
ATATATATTTGATGATGTGGGTAATGTGGATTTAGCAGTGAAATTAGCTTTTCCTGAGCAAGGCGATGAGTTAGTTTTTGTATTAGGCACAGCAGGCACTAGATTAAGAAAATTAGATGATTTATATGATTTTTCTAATACTATTAAATTATTAGCAAGAGAGTTAAATAATGTAGTTAATCATTACATTCCTTTAAATAATCTTAATTTATTTTTTAATCTTTAATATCTTATAGACCTCATCCCCTTTTCTGCATTTGGGCAGTTTGATGCCTATCTTGTCACCTTTCTTAGCTTCTTTAACCTGCTTATTAGATTTTTCCATACTTTTTATTGTGGTTTTTTCAAATGTTGTATTGCCTATTATATAGATTTCATCACCTATTTTCAAGGAGTTATTATGTAAGAGCAGGGCAGCTGCCTTGGGTGTATTCCAGTAATGTGCTATTCTACCAATATATTGTTTTTTCTCTGTTTGATTACCTGTTCTACTGGATGAGAAATCATCAGATGTTGGTAAGGAGAGATAAAAACCTGATGAGCTACCACGATGATAGACCTTTTCTAATGCTTTTAGTCCTGCTTTAATTTCTTGTTTAGATAATTTTTTATTTAGTGCTTGTTTATATATTTTGCATGTTGTATAAACATATTCAGGTGAGCGGTTTCTACCTTCTATTTTAAAACTTTTGATGCCAGCTTTTTTCATTTTTTCTATAAATGGCAAGGTGCAGAGGTCCTTAGCTGACATAACTCGATTATTTTCTAATTTAAGTTGATTTCCTTCTTCATCTTCTATTTTATATGCTCTTCTACATGGGTGTAGACATTCACCTCTATTAGCTGATTTATTAAATAAGAATTGTGATGTAAAGCATCTGCCTGATATTGCGACACATAAAGCACCATGACAGAAACATTCTACTAGGAGAGATGTTTTCTTACTGAGTTGTTTGATTTGTTTTAATGATAGTTCTCTTGCTAATATGCCTCGTTCTGCTCCTAACTTTTTATAGAAATTAGCTGTTTTTGAATTAGAGATGCTAGCTTGTGTGGATATATGAAAAGGTATGTTATATTTTCTACATAATTGAATGATGGCTGGATCCCAACAGATAATGGCATCTACTTTATTTTTAATGTTTTTAATAATCTCCTCTATTTTTGGTAATTCTTTTTCATAGATGATTGTGTTAAGTGTTAGATAATTCTTGATATTAGCTTGCTGGCATCTCCTTCTTAATTTATTGAGTTGGGATAGTGTAAAATTATTAGCTGTTGCCCTCATTGAAAATGTTTTTAATCCAAAATAAATTGCATCTGCTCCACCTTTAATAGCTGCTTCTAACATTGGGAAATTGCCAACAGGTGCTAGTAATTCATATTTCATATACCTATATAGAAAGGGCATTTAAAAATGATTTCTAAATCTGTTTGATAATTGTAGGTTGTCTAATAAGTCACATGTATAAGTGGTTATACCTTGTTCTTGCTCAATATTTCTGATTTTGTAGATTTTTGGCTCTGTTCTTAGAGAAGCATTACCAATTCTTATTAATAAATCAGAACCACATTCTAATACTCCTCCAACTACATAACTAGCTAGATGTGGTTTCATGCCATGGAAGTATGCATCCCTCACTGGATTGCCAGCTAGTTCTGCTCTATGAATTCTTTCATTATGCTCTAGTGTGATTGTTGCCATGAGGGATTTCTATATTTACTGGATTTATAAACATTTCTAAGTAAGAATGTTTAATTACTTATTAGACTTGTATTAATTATATAATGACAGCAATAAGAAGATTTATAAATGCATGTATCTTGCTATTTACATGGCTAAAACTATAGAAGAAGTTGAGAAAAATACACAATCTAGTTTTGGATATGTTAAGAAAGATATTTTAATGTTAAATGATGCTTTATCTGATATACATGATAAGATTAGGCATTTAAGTATGAATCATGCTTCATTATTAGAAGAAATGAGAAGATTGAGGGAAAAGGTAGAAGGTAAGAAAAGCAAGAAGACAGGTAAGAAGAAAAAGAAGAGTTCTAAGAAGAAGTAATTTTTATAAATCCTTTGTGATAATTAATTAACATGCCAACAAAAACATATAGATGTGGGAATTGTGGTTTTTTCAGAGATTATTTAATACCTCAAGAAGAAGTTCCTAGTCATTGCCCTGAATGTGATAGTAAAAATTATTCTCCTGATTTTTCTGCACCTAATATTGGTTCATCAAGAGATGAGGAGGGAGATAAGCATCACAAATATTTAGGGGAAAGAGAATTGAAATTGCCATTTAAATTAGGGGGTGATAGAAATGTTACATTGGGCTTTAAAAGAGAGATAAGGCAGGATTTGCCTTCTGGATTGCAGTTGGTTGTAAAAGAAGGAGAGTTAATAGGTAAGGGAAATAAGGTAATTGGCATTAGTGTTGAAAAATAGAGAAAAGATTTTTAATAAAAATTTATAAATTCATTTTCTATAAAGTTATATGGGAGTTGAGAAATTTAGTCTTGATTGGGAAGGAGAGATTTATGATTGCGAGTGGATAGATGATATTGCTTTTGAAAATCTTAACAAGGTTTTAGGTGTACATGGTTTTATTTTTGATGAGAATAATAATGTATGTGTATTGAAGTTCTCTTCTAAAGAGCATTGGTCTCCTGTTGGAGGTGGTGTGGAAAACGAGGATGAGAGTTATGAAGCTACATTAATAAGAGAGATTAAGGAAGAGGCTGATTTAGAGGTTAAGGATATTAAGAGGCTAGGAGGTATAAAAATTATTCCTAGGAACAATCCAGAAGGCAAACATCATCAAGTTAGATATGTAGCAAGGGTTAAGCAGATAAATAAGCAGACTATAGATCCTGATGCTAAGGAGATTCCTAAGAGATTGTTTGTTAAGCCAGAGCAGTTTCATAAATATACTGGATGGGGAGAGAATGACAAGCTTCAGATTGAGAGAGCTTTAAAGAGGTTGAAAGAATGAAAAAACAAAACAAGAAGGTGAATAAAAAGATAATTATCTATTCAATTATAGGTTTTATATTTCTAGGGCTGGTTTTTATAGATTGGTTCTTTATTATTGGTGCTGTTGTCATGATGTTCTTAAATCAGAGAGAGTTGATGAGTAAATAGAAAATTATATAAATTGTTATAACATTGTTATAACATGGAAAACAAATTAATAAAACCAATTGTAAGAGTAGGTAATAGTGCTGGTGTTATTTTGCCTAAGGAATGGCTTAATGGAAAAGCAGCAATAGAATTAGTTAAAAAACCAACTAATATTAGGAGAGATATATTTGATATATTAGATGAATATTTAGAGCATATATTAGGTATTTATTTAGTAGGAAGTTATGCCAGGCAGGAAGAATCTGAGAAGAGTGATGTAGATATATTAGTTATTACTTCAGATATAGAGAAAGAGATTAAAAAAGATAAATATCATATCATACTTATTTCTAAGAAACAGCTTGAGAAACAATTAAGGGATAATGCTCTCCCAATTCTAGCTATGATAAATGAAGCTAGGGCTATATTAAATGATGAATTGATTGAGCAATATAAGTCTTGGAAATTAACAAGAAGGAATATTAGGTGGCATATTGAAACTACAAGGAGTGCATTAGATATAGTAAAAACATCACTTAATATGGAGATGGTTGGGAAGGCTGAGGTTTATTCATTGATATTGAGATTGAGGACACTTTATATCATAGATTGTTTATATAAAGGCAAGAGATATAGTAAGGAAGGTTTATTGAAACTGATTAAGAAGATTACAGGTTCTATTAAGCTTTATGAGGTATATGAAGCAGTGAAGGGCAAGGAGAAAGTGAAATCTATTACAAGAGATGTTGAAAAACTTTATGAGTATGTTGATAGAAAAACAAGGGAATGGGAACAATGGATAAAGCAAGGAAAAAGAAGTTAGAGAAGCAGATAAAAGCTTTAGAAAAGCAGATAGAGAAACATAGAAAGAAATTAGAAATAGAAGAAGGAGATAAGGATACAACTAGGGATTATTGGAAAAAGGAGATAGAGGGTTTTGAGAAACAGGTAGAGGATAAGAAAAAGAGATTAAAAGATAAATAGAAAAATTATATAAATAGTTATAATTTTGTTATGATATGAAAAAGAGGAAAGGCATTTCTAAGAAATTTAGAGAAAAATTTAGAACACATACTATACAAGCTATTACAGCTGCATTTGGTTTTCTTATTGCATTAAGTTGGAGAACACCTATTCAAAATAGTGTTGATATGTTAATAGATAATTTTAATTTACAAGGCAGTCAACTTTATGTAGAGATAATTACAGCATTATTAATCACAATTATTGCTGTTCTTGCATTAATTATTTTTTCTAAATGGGAGTCTAAGAATGAGTAATTACCACTCTATTACTTTCTTACCCTGAATCTTATCTTTCAAAGCTAGGATAAATCCTACTAATCCTGTTATGGTGAATAGAGGGAGATAAATTAATGAATATAAGAAGATTAGGGGTAATTTTAATATATCTTGTTTTTTATGTGGATAGAGGATATAGGGTATTGATAAACAAGAGTAAAGCACTATTAACATTATCCTATCATATAATGCCCAGCCAAAGGTTCCTGTGATTATTGTGATTGCTGCAATAATTGGTATTTTAAACGATATTAATAATATGATTAGTGAGATTAATGATTGTGTAAATCCAGCATTGATAATATAATTAGTTACTGCAGTTATTCCCATACTGAGATAAATTATTGTGAATAACAACCCAAAAGGTTCTGTAATAAATATTTTTATATGATTAATTAGAGCTAGAGAAAAACCTCTCATCCATCTAAATCTCTGTTTAATCCATTTTAAAAATCCAGGTGCATAAGTATATGCCTTGGCTGTAAATGCACATTTCACCTTATATTTTGCTTTTACTAATCTTAATGCAGCATCAAAATCTTGTGCAGGCACTCTTGCTAATCCATTTAAATGATTAAATGCTTGTTTTCTAAAACACATAGAACATCCAAATAATCCTACTGTTGAACCTAATTTATTATAGGATGTTAATATAAAATTAGTCATAGCATATTCTGCTCTTTGCAACAAGCTCCATAATCCTGTGTAGATAGCAACCCTTGATGCTGTAACAGCTCCGATATTGGATTTATCAAATCTTAGTATTGTTTTTCTCAGAACATCTTTTTCTAGCAATGTGTCTGAATCTATTATATATAGAAAATCTGATTTAGCTTTTTTAGCTGCCCTATTTACAGCAATGGCTTTTTCTATCTTGCCTTTGCCTTTAATTAATTTTACTTTTTTAGGAAGATTATATTTATCTAAATTAGGTCCTGATACATAAACTATTATCTCTATTTTATCTTTTGGATATTCTTGTTTTAATATAGAGGAGATTGTTTTATTTATAGTATCATGAGCTTTATAAGCAGGGATGATAAATGAAACTTTTGGATGATTTTTAAGTTTCTTATTTTTATATGATAAGATATCCCATAATGCCAGAGAGAAGATGATTGTAAGTAGGCCTAGTGTGATATAAAATGGTATGAATAGGTT
>JBNGDY010000044.1:0-5518 GCA_049975665.1 Candidatus Nanoarchaeia archaeon
GTAAGGATGTTTCTGCTATCTCTCAATTAGATGAAAAGAAGATACTTGTTTCTAATTCATTAAAAGAATTTATATTACCTGTTTTAAAGCATTTGAATTTGAGAAAGATGTTTAAAGAGATTTATAGTGCTGATGATTTTGATGATAAAACTGATTTTATTAAACAATATTTAAAAGAGAGGAACTTAGATGCTCGCAAGGTTGTATATATTGGGGATAGAGTGGCTGATGTCAAGGTTGCTAAGGTAGTTGGGTGTATTTCAATTATTATTGCTGGGAAATGTGCATGGGATAGTTTAGGGGATATTTTAAAAGAGAAACCAGATTTCTTAATAGATGATTTATCTAGTTTAAAGCAGATTTTAAGGTAGATTTATATATTTTAATTGCTTTTAATGTCTATGAGATGGTTAATATTTTTATTATTAGTATTCTTAGCTAGTGTGTCTGCTTGTGGTATGGATAAATGGGAGCGGTATGATTATGCTGGAAATTGGGCAATGGATTGGAAAAGCAGATATGAAGAAGAAAATTGGGATGAAAGGATTATATGGGAAGAAAAGATAAGGTATGGGAGAGGGTATAATGAAATGTATCTTGAAAAAGTGGGTTATAGAGACAGAAAACCAAGAAGAGAGTATAGGAGATATTATTCCAGATATCTTAAGACTTATGGAACAGGATATTATTGTTATAATAATCCCCCTGGTAGTTTATTTTATAGAAAATGCAGGTAATTTGCTCTTTTAAAGTAAACCTAAACTTTTATAAAAGACTTTTCTGTTTGGATAATATGGAAAACGAAGAACAAAACCAAGGTGAACAAGCTCCTGTTGAAGAGCAAGAGCAACCAGAAGAAGCTCCACAAGCAGCTGAAGCTGCAGAAACTGCTGAACAAGCAGGAGAAGAGCAATCTGCTGATGAAACATCAGAAGCTGATGATCAGCCAGAACAATCTGGTAGTGAAGATACTGGAGATGAACAAGCAGCTGAAGCTGGAGATGAACAATCTTCAGATGAATCAGGAGCTCAATAAATTCTTTTTTTATTTAATCCCTGATCTTTTTTCAGGGCTTTTTTTATTTTTATTAGTAGCTAGCATAAGATTTATAAATTAGGTAAATATGAAAGAATATGGTAATAAGGAGTTATCCCCATTATTAGAAAGGATTTTTCTAGTGATAGCTCTATAAATGCTCAATTAGATTTTGAAAACATTTTTATATGTGATTCTCAATTAAACTTAGTGGTGGATGTAGTTCAGTGGCAGAACATACGGTTGTGGAGAGTAATCTGCTTTCAACAAAAATCAGATTATATTATGAATGCAAATCGCGAAATCCGTAAGCCCCGAGTTCGATTCTCGGCTTCCACCTTTTAAAAAATGAAACCAGTTAAGGGATTTAGAGATTATACAGGTGAAGAAGCAAGAAAGAGAGAAAAGGTAATCCAGATTGTCAAGCAGGTATTTAAGAGATACGGGTTTGAGCCAGCAGAAACACCTATTATTGAGCAAGAGAGTTTTGTTAAATCTATTGCTGAAGGTGATGAAGCTATATCAGATATATTTAAATTAAAAGATAAAGGCAAGCGGGATTTGGCATTAAGATATGAATTTACATTTCAATTACAGAGGCTTGTTAAGGATAAGAAATTGCCATATAAGAGATATCAAACTGGTAATGTATTCAGAGATGAGCCTGTTTCATCAAATAGGTTTAGACAATTTACACAATTAGATGCAGATATTATTGGTGCTAATAAGCAGGATGAAATAGAGATACTGGCTTTGTTAAATAGTATTTTAAATGATTTAGGTATTGAAGCTGATATTTATATTAATAATAGGCAATTAATGGAAGAGATTTTAGATGAGCAGAATGTGAAGGATAAAGAAGATGTGATGAGAGAGTTAGATAAGCTTGAGAAGCAGGAAAAACAGGTTAGGAAAAAATTAGGCAAGATAGTGGATATATTTCAGCAAGATGAAAAGGCTTTTGAGAAATATGATAATTATAAATTAATTAAGGAAATTAAGGATTTAGCTAAATCTTATAATATTAATGTTAAGTTCTTGCCTTCCCTAGCTAGGGGGTTGTCATATTATAATGGTTTAGTGTTTGAGGTTAAGCTAGCAGAAGCTAGTTTAGCAGGAGGGGGTGCTTTTTCTGTTAATGGTCAGCAAGCAGTAGGTTTTGGTATTGGTTTGGAAAGGCTGGTTAAAGTAGCTAATATTAGTCTAGATGAGGGAAATGCAGTAGTATTATCTATAAATCAGGATTTAGAAGCTGGGAAATTAGCTAATTGGTTAAGACAGAAGGGTAAATCAATTGATTTAATATGTAAATCTATTAGTAAGGGTTTAGATTATGCTAATACTAAGCAAATAAAACAGGTTATTTTAATAGGTGAAAAAGAGGTTCAGGCTGGCAAGTATAGATTAAAAAATATGGAAACAGGTAAGGAGAAACTTGTTAATAAAGAGAAACTTGTTAAGGAGTTGGATTAATCTTCTTCATCTGCTGCTTCTTCTAATATCTTTGCTATATCATCTTCAGATTGCTCTTCTCCTGCTTGTTCTCTTAAATCTGCTAGCTTGTTATCTGAGCTTTCCTCATAGATTGATTTAATAGGATAGCTTATAATAAGTGCTTCTTGCCCAGCTTTATTACCTATATATACAACATGTCCTCCTTCTTCCAGAGGATGTTCTGATTGTTGAGCTTGTTCTATAATAGTATCTAAATCTTCTCCTTCTTCTCTTGCCTTATACATATTAGCAGCTTGTTCTCGAGAAACATAAACTCCTTGGATTTCTCTAGTTTTGTCTCCTAATTTTAAAAAGGTTCTACCATCTCCATTAACATTTATTTTAAATGCATGTCCTCTACTAGGGCTTAATGTGTATGAAGGCATATTAGAGATAGTTTAAAAAGGGTTTTAAAGATTATTGTGATTAGATTCTAGGGTCATATATAGCTCCTG
Organism: Candidatus Nanoarchaeia archaeon; assembly: GCA_049975665.1. Classification (GTDB taxonomy): domain Archaea; phylum Nanobdellota; class Nanobdellia; order Pacearchaeales; family GW2011-AR1; genus JBNGDY01. The sequence goes on from JBNGDY010000044.1 coordinate 2,986, forward strand.
GAAATGTTGTTCTTGCCTAATATATATTTTTTCTTGATTATGTAAATGGAGAACAGGCAGGAATGAGGCTAATTTTTCTTCTTTTGAAGGTGCTAATTCTGAATAGGTGATATGTATTCTTTGTTCTTCTCTTAATGCTTTTCTAATCTTATCTAAAATGATTCTGATTCTTGATTTTATTGGTATGTGGTTCTTTTTTGGTAATACAATTAAAGAGTTTTGTTTAGCTTGTCGTGATTTAATCTCTTTCCTAATTCTCCTATTTTCTGTTTCTACTGCTTTATTTAATGCACTCATAAGCTCATTTAAGGAGATTTTTCTGTGTCTTGGCATTGGTGTCCGTGGTATTAATTCTGGCAACTCATCTTCATCTATCTCAATTCTCTCTTGTTTAATAGGCTCTTTTTTGCCATATAATGCTTCATTTAAATCTTGTATATATTTATTCATTAAAATATCTGATTTTAATCTTAATAATAATGCACATGCTAGTAAGACTTTGGATGATATAAAGAAGTTAGCTTCTTCTATTTCCTCTATTTTTTCTGCATATCGCTCTGCTAATATGCCTAAATCAATATCCCAAGGGTCTAATTGCTCTGTTTTTACTAAATCATAGATAATTGCTTGCCAACTTACTTCTTGCCCTGTTACAAGCTCAAAAAACTGCTCCTGATTGATTTTTTCCTCTTTTTCCATATCTATGGATAGTAAGGAGATATATAAATATTATCACTTATCTAGACAACAGGGTGTCAGTATTATTGCGTGTAGACACTGATGTCATTCACTAGTCATAACAACACCGAAAGCTTTATATATACCTGATACTTAATATAAATATCACCTCTTTTTCCCCAGAGGAGGCAGATAGGACTTACTATTTGTCTGTTCTATCGCCTCTTCCAGGGTTATACTTAAAATGGTAGAAGAATATACAACAAACCCTTTTAGAAGAACAATAGCTCCAGAAGGAAGAGCTCCAAATGTTAATGTATTAGATGGTGTTGTGTCTTTAGAAAGAAGATATAATATAGATAATCATTATATACTTGATGATTTGCAATATTGTGTAAATGTTTTATATCGAGGTGATGAGGAATATGAGCGGACAAAAACAGCTTTTCTTAATTCACTAAATAGGGATTTTGAGAGGCATGCTGCTGAAAGAGCTTTTGATGATGCTGAGAAGAGATATAAAAATGAGGAGAGTATTGAGGGAAAACTAGAACAAGGAGAACAAGATAGTTCTATGTTTGTTGGATAATTATTTTTGTTTAAAAGTTATAATTAATTATTCTCATTAAAAACTCGGTTCATTTTCAAGTACTAAGATTTTTGTTTATTAGTAGCACTTAAAAACTCAGTAAAATGGCATTTGCCACAATATGTTCGATTATCTGCTTTCATTAAAAATACACCAGGTCCACATCGTGGACAGGTTCTTTCTCTTACTAATTTCTCACCTTCTATTTTATATTTTTTATATTTCTGACTAGATGGTTTGTTTTTCTTTTTCTTCTTACCTTTAATTGTTGGTGATTTTACTGACATAATTATTCTCCTTTATTTTCTTTTGTTTGCTCTTTTTCTTGGCTTGTTGGTTGTTCATCTCCAGTATCTTCACCAGTTTCTGCCTCTTGCGGAGCTTCTTCTGGTTGTTCTTGTTGTTCTTGTTCCTGCTTTTTAGCTTGTTCAGCTTCAGCTGCTTGTTTTTTCCTAATCTTTTGTGGAATTGTTTCTATTTTATCTTTTGCTTCCTTATTATCATATATAACAACATCAGCATAAAATGCTTGCTGTCCAAATCTATTCCCTATTTTTTTAATAACTGTTAATTCTGGTTTGCCAAGATGATCTTTAATATCTTGTGCAGAAGGTGTTTTCTCTGCTTTAATAGCTAATACAAATTCTTCTCTATTTAATAATGGATTTTTCTCATGTTTTTCTGTCTTAATTTCCATCTTAACTTATCTTAATAGCAAACTCTCCTTTATCATGTATCTTCATATGCTTAGCTATTTGTGATTCTTGTGGGTTAAAAATCATTACCTTACCTTTAATTGTGTCTGTAGTGTTCTTGCCACCACATACTGGGCATGTTTCTCCATCAAATATCTTTCTACATTTCTGACATGCTTTTGCCATTATTTTTCCTCCTTCTGAGCTTGTTTAGCTTTTCTTTTTGATTTTTCCTTATCAGCTTTAACCCACTCTATCTTACCTAATCCTGGTTGTCTCATTGTTAATCCAATCTTAGGTTGTTCTCCTTTATATGAGATTGCAACAATTCTTGCTATACAGTTATCTCCTTTATTTAAAGCTCTATTAGTATTTTTACCTGACAGAGATTCTGATTTGGAAAATGTTACATAATCATTCATTGTTTGTGAGATATGAATCATTCCACTTGTAACACCCATATTAATAAATGCACCAAAATTAGTTATCTCTTCTATTTTACCATATACAACCTCTTGCATTTCTGGTTTAAATACAATTAACTTAAAGATTGAGCGATAATAAGCTGCTC
>JBNGDY010000045.1:0-3447 GCA_049975665.1 Candidatus Nanoarchaeia archaeon
AGTTAAGACAGGGCGAGGAATTATCAGATGGTGGTTTATTTGGCAAGACTGCTTATGATGAGGATGCTGTTAAAGAAAAATTGAGAAATGAGCTTGCGAGCAAGCTAGGAAGGGATAATATATCATTAGGTGATGGGCAGGAATTACCAATAGATAAGGTTGATGATTATGAAGCTATGAGATTGACATTAAGTTTGCAAGAAGCTGAATTATCAGATACTGCTAGACAGGCAATTGAGGAAAAGAGGAATGCATTATTACAGCCTGCTTATAAGCAATGGCAGGTTGAAGAAAACTTGAGAGAGATGGTTAAACAAGGATATCCAGATAGTGTTGGTTTATCTTCTCCACTTGTTAGAGGGCAGGATAAGATTGTATTTTCTGGTGAGACATTAACAAAACAGGAGTTAACAGCTATTTTGGAAGATAATAATAATGGATATAAGGATGAGATATTAGATGGATTGGAAGCTGATGATAGATTAGGAGCACAATTAATACCTGTTAATGATGAATTATATTTTGCACTTCTTATTATGTCAGTAAATGGAGGATATACATTAAAAGGAGGTAGTTATTATGAGGTTAGGACTACTAATGATAAGATTACCTTACTTGATAAGGTTGATGAATTACCAGAGGTAAGTAGGGTAAGTTTTGTGCAAGCAGGAGATTGTTCAAATCCTTATAAAAAACCAGAAGTGAGATATTATGAGAGTGAGCCTAATAAGGGCATGCCTGCTATTGTGCCTTTTGATTTAGATGATGGATGGTATGCTAAGATTTCACAAACAACAGGTTGGTTTGGTAGTGATAAGATAGAGGGTTATGAAGATTCAGGGGCTGTTACTTTCTTTTATATATGTAATGTTGGTAGTAATGGTAGAGAAGAGAATATGAAGGGAGATGATATTTGCCAGAGCTTTAATATACATAATTATGAGGATGTTGATTTTAGGAGCTGTCCTTCATTAACTAAGAGAGAGATAGGTGATTTAGCAGAGAGAGCACAAAGAGCAATAAGAGAGGCTCAACAACAATATGGTAGTTCTACTATAACTATATTAGGTAATAGAATAGATTCTGGTAGGCCTATGGCAGGAGATTATTTAGCTGATTGTCAGGATTTTATGTCTCCTGAAGATTGTCAATTATTATTTAATGTGTGTGACCCTGTTATTTGTCCACCTTCTAGATGTAATTTAGGAGGGAAGTATCATGTTTCAAATGTAGCTCAGACAGGTATTATTGGTTCTATAATGTTATGTTTGCCTAATTTTCCAGAGGTTAAGGTGCCTGTTTGTTTAACTGGTATACATGCTGGTATTGATAGTTATGTTAGTATATTAAAATCAGAACGAGAGTGTTTGCAAGCTAGTTTAGATTCTGGACAACATGTTGGGATATGTGATATGTTTACATCTATATATATGTGTGAATTCTTTTGGAGACAGATAGCTCCTTTTATTGATTTAATTATACCAAGGATAATAGAGATGTCTTATGGACAGGGAACACAAGGTGGTGGTGAATATTTAACTGTTATGCATTCATGGAATACATTGCAAAAAGGTATTAGTTATTTTAAGGATGAGTATGCACAGAATGCTTTTAATGCATTTAGATATAGGAATATAGAAGAAGTTGGAACAGAATTTTGTAGGGCATTTATTGGCACTTCTATGCCTTCATCTGCTGATGCTATTGAAAGCTTGTTAGAACCAGAATCACCACATCAAATGTATGGGTATTTTGATGAGATTGAGTTTACAGAAGCTACTGTGCCTGCTACATCACAATATAAGATTTATTATCATATATATGCTGGTAATGATAGGGGTGCACAATATGCTGTTTATTTAAGAAATCCTCCTGCTAGTAGTTATTATCAATCTAGAGAGAGGATAATGGTAGATAGTGGTTATATACCACGAGGTGAGTCAGCTGATAGAACAAAGGATTTGACTGCTCCTGCTGGTTATAAAGAGTTATGTATATCTGTAAATGCACAAGAAGAGTGTGGATTTAAACAGGTTACTACTAATTTTGCATTAGATTATTTGCAAGATAAGTATGTTGAAGAGCAGGTTATGCAAAAAGAGATTACAACAGAAAAAGAGTGTATTTCTGGTTCACCTAGTTTGTTAGGTGCTGTTTCTCCTAACATCCAAGCTGGTTTAGAAGAAGCTAGTCAGCCGAGGATTGATTTAAGAGGTATTACTAGGATATGTGCATCAGAAAATCCTGGCAAGAGTGTTGATGTTGGGGATGGCAGTGATGAGGATGGTGAGCAAGATGATAATCAGCAAGTTCAGAAGCAGAGATGGGTTAAGGTTGGTTATTGTGGAGACCCTAATATTGGTTGTTGGTTAGATACAGCAAGTGTGAGAGATGATGTTGAGCGTGTATATGCTGTTGAGAATAAAACCTTAAAGCAAGCAGAAAATAGATTAGGTGGTTTAGATGATGATAATGTGATGAATGAGAATGAGACAGTAGAGAGATTAGGTAATCTTGCTGGTTATATTGGGGAGTATGATGGCTCTAGTAACTTGGATAATATAGAGGATATAGGTGAATTACAAGAAAAGGTTGAAGAGATTGTATATAACTTAGAAGATATTGGTGGTTCTGAAAATGTTTATGGCAGGGGTGCTAATAATCAGTTGAAGGCAAAGGCAATTATGTTAAGGGCAAGGGTTTATGCTAAGGCTATTAAGCAGATTTGGTTGAAAAGTTTGAATAAGCAGTATGCTCAGAGGCATGCGACTAGTAGGGAGAATGGGGATGGGGGTGATGAGGAGAGTGGTAGTGGCAGTGAGGGGGATGAGCAGGATGAGGAGAGGGATGGCGGGGAGGATGGTGAGGATGAGGATGATGGGGGGGTTGGTGGGGGAGAGGGAGAGCAGGAACAACAATTAGAAAAAAGACAAACAGAATTTGAATTAACTCTGAATGGACAAACATATTATTTAAAATGGGGTAAACCACATTGGTATTCTTATCTTAATCCTTTTAGTGATAGGCAGTGGTTATTTAGGCTTAATGAGCAGAATGAGTGGAGAGAGATTACTAGCTCCAATGGGAGGCTTGGTTTTTTATCTGGTTTAGATTATGAGAAAGGAGTAGGTGAGATTAAGCAGAAAGGGGAGTATTTGGGTGAGAGTGAGGAAGCAGCGGATGAAGAAAATGATGATAAAAAAACTGATGGCGAAGAAACAACGATAGAAGATAGTGTAATAGAATATCCTAGCTCAGAATATTATAGTAATGTAGATGATATCAACAATTTTCTAAGTGATAAAGATCATGAAGTTATAATTAATGGTGATATTGATATTCTTGGTTTTACATGTGTGGCTTGCAATATGAATATTAAAGGTGTGTTAAAGATTAGGGGTGATGTCAAAGGTGATGTTGGGCTTGGCTTGAGAGGAGGTGGTAAGA
>JBNGDY010000045.1:3457-5498 GCA_049975665.1 Candidatus Nanoarchaeia archaeon
GAGCTGATGATGGTTTTGTTGGTAAATTTCTCTATAATGGGAGCATAATCATAGAAGGTAGTGCTAAACTTGCTGACTGGCGGGATATTACCTGTGTTAGAGATTCATGTTATGATAATTATAAAAATGCTCAATGTGAGATAAGTATTAATGATATAGATTGTATTAGTGAAAATAATTTTGGATATAGAACACTTACTAATGATTGTGAACAATTTCAAGAGTAAGTTTTCATTTAAAGTGGATAATAGTAGATTAGTAATTTATATTTATTATTCTAAAGAGTGAATGAGATAGGAAGGGTATTTGCTTTCACACTATCTATTATCTTAATCAGTGGGAGTGAATGAGGGAGAGTGCTATTTACTCCTCTATTTTCCCATTATCCATGAGTGAATGGGGAGAGGAGGATTCGAACCCCCGAAGGCACTAAGCCATCAGGTCCTAAGCCTGACCCGTTTGACCACTCCGGCATCTCCCCTTAAGGCAAATAAGAGTGATAGTTAATTTTTGCCTAAGGTTAATAGAATTGGTAGATAAAGAGAATATAAAAAGTTATTGAAATAAGAATTAAGAATTATTTAGCTTTCTTTTTACTTTTTTCAGCTTCTTTTATCTTGATTTTTTCTTCTAAATTTAATCTATCTAATAATTCCTTATATCTATTTCTAATTGTAACCTCTGTTATGCCTGCAACATCTGCAACTTCTCTTTGTGTCTTTTTTTCATCATTTAATAATGCTGCTACATATAAGGCAGCTGCAGCAATACCAGCTGGTCCTCTGCCTGATGTTAATTCAGATACTTCTGCTTTTTTCAATATTTTTAATGCTTCATTTTGTGTTTTTGGTGATAAATGTAATGTAGATGCAAATCTTGAGATATAATCTTTTGGTGAAGATGGTTTAACCTTAATACCAATCTTTCTTATTATAAATCTATATGTCCTGCCTATTTCTTTTCTCTCTACTTCTGATGCTGTGGAAATCTCATCTAATGTTCTTGGGATGTTATAAGAACGACATGCAGCATATACACAAGCAGCAATAACAGATTCCATTGACCTGCCTCTTACTAAACCCCTTTCTAACACATAATTATAAATTCTAGATGCTTCATCTCTTATCACACTGGGCAAGTCTAGAAAAGCAGCAACCCTTCTTAATTCAGACATTGCTAATCTTAGATTTCTTTCTATAGATGTTGAAACCCGTTCTTGCCATTTTTTTAATCTTAGAAATTTTCTTGTTTGTTGTCCTGAATTAAGTTTATAGATGTCAGAAACCTCTCCTACATTTGTTGTTAAGCCTTTATCAAATTTTTGTCTTGATATTGGTGCTCCACCTCTTGATTTTTTCTCTGTTTTATCAAATTGTCTAAGTTCATGAGAAGTATCTACCATTTTCTCTTCTACTAGTAATCCACAATCACCACAGATAATCTCTCCTTTAGAATCATCATATATGAGATTTGAGGAACCACATTCAGGACATCGTTTTACATTAGCCATATTAGAATATAATTGTTTAAGCGTTAGGTTTAAAAAGCTTTCGGGTTTTTTAAAGCTTTTGGTTTGTGCCTATTTTTCTAGAACAGCTTGGATTGTTGGTTCTTGCCCAGGCCTGTTAGTAATTCTTGCCTTGCCTAGAGATGTTTCAATAATAGCTCCTTTTACAAGCACATTTTGTCTAGCAAGGAATCTATTAGAAGGTGTTTCAAGTACATTTTTAATTTCTGCTTTTTTAGATTTCTTCTTATCTACAATATTAGCTATATTATTGCTTAAGGAGACTAGTTTCTTTTCTCCTCCAGTCATTCTAATTGCCTTTATTTTTTTATTACCAAGTTTTACAATCCTGGCTTGGCCAGGAATCTCTCTTTTCTTTTTCTTTCTAGATTGCCTGTATTTCCCACCTGTTAATTTTCTGCCTTTCATAAGAAAAAGGAATTGAGAGGATTTAAATATCTTTCTCTTATGGCTTTGATTGTAGAAGCCACAGACATATGTCGATAGTTAAAACCGAAAATTAGTTCTGCTCTA
>JBNGDY010000046.1:0-5418 GCA_049975665.1 Candidatus Nanoarchaeia archaeon
GTGTATACATGTGTATATTTAAAGTTTTCTATCAATACCGATAAAACACAATCAAACCATCATCCCAAACATATAAACTATCACCTTCATTATTCCAAATATGTGAAAAATTCTTTGTAAATCTACCTTTATCTAACTGCTCTTCATAAATATGTGTAGCATCATCTTTTATCACTACTTGCAAACTAGTGTTGCAATGATTCTCTAATATCAAGTGTTCTGGCTCATCTATTTTCAAGTTGACCAATTCAACACAACCAGCATACCTAGAAGGTTGCCATATCCCCCTACCTGCTTGTCTAGCTTGTTCCTCTGCTACTTCCATACCACTAATAGGCCTGTCATAATAATATAAATGAGCTAAACCCTTCTCAAGTAATGCTTGATTAATCAATATGTTATCATAATAAATATATCCTAATATCCTGCCATATCTATCAGCTCCTTGATTATCTAACCAAACCTGCTTTCCTTCAAACCTATCTAGAAAATCCTTAGCATCTTCATATCCTAACATGCCTTTTTCAGGAGCATTCACACTCTTTAACCTCACTCTTATATCTCCCTCAACAATCAATGTATCCCCATCTATCACCTCATCTACTCTAACTGCTTGCATACTAGGAGCAGCCCAGAAATAATAAATAATACCAGTGACAATAACCAACACAACAATCACAATCTTCTTCATACCTATTAAAGCATAGTAAGATTTAAAAGCTTAATTTTTTTAAACTACATATGGCAAAGGTTAGAATCAAATTACAAAGTGTAGAAATAGAAAAACTAAATGCAGTTATACAAAAAATTAAAGATATAGCTAGCCAAGCTGGCATAGTCATTTCAGGCCCAATCCCATTACCAACAAAACGAATGAAAATAACAACAAGAAAATCCCCTTGTGGTGATGGAACAGCAACATTTGATAGATATGAGATGCGTGTTCATAAACGAATTATTGACTTACCTGCTAATGATAAAGTCCTTCATAATATCATAAGAATATCTATACCAAGAACAGTTAAGATTAAAGTGCAAATGACTGATTAACATGCATATCTCAATTGATTTAATGTTGCTAAATTTTGTTCTAGGTTATTTGTGAGATTATAAAACCCTACCAAGCCATTTAATATTAAATTAGGTAATGGTATAAATGGTTTATATTCCCTATCCATTCTATCCCTTACCTTACCTTCTAAAATACTTGTTCTTTTCTTAACCCTCTCTTGCTGACTAGCATCTTCTTCTTCCTTAACCCTTATAATATAAACTTCCCAAACCATAACAAGAATAAGAACATTAGCTTTATAAATTATTTTAATCTGTCTAATCTATAACAAGCCCACATCGCATAATGGTATTGCACCGGCTTGGAGAGCCGGGCCCTCCGGGGCATCCAGGTTCGATTCCTGGTGTGGGCGTATTTAAATAAATTTAAAAAAGAAAAAGACATATAAGAAGATGATAGATGCACAAAATAGATTATGGCACCATTCTGTGATTGCTATTTTATCTGCATTATTCTTCTATACACTTTATCTATCTGATATTAGAATTAGTCAAGCTTCTGGTATTGTTGCCTTCTTCATCTTAAGTCTTGTTATGATTATTGGTCCTCTTGCTGTACTCTTACCTGCAATAGCAAGGAAAACACTAGGAGATTTTCCATGGAGTTGGAGAGCAGAACTAGGCATTTGGTTTGCTATCTGGTCTATTATTCATTTCCTCATCTTATTAAATCATAAAGAATGGGATATTCTCAATTATATAAGTGGATTAAGTCCATGGGGATTTGGTTCCTTAATCGCTGTTATAATGGCTATTGTTCTTGCAATCCTCTCATTTAGAAAAGCAATTGCATTTTTAGGAACAGAATCATGGAAATGGATTCAAAATTATTTCACATATGTAATCTGGTGGCTTCTAGTTTTGCATATTATCTGGGCATTTAAAAGAGCAGGTTTCCCACCATCAACATTAATACACTGGACTTACCTAATCATAATTATACTTATCCCAATACTTCAGATTGCAGGTTTTATTAAGATAGTCTCTCAGAATAAGAAAGCAGATAAAGAACAATAAATACAATTAACACTACTAATCTCGACGAATATACATAAGATTTATAAAACCTCGTCGCTTTTTTATATAAAAGAGGAAAATGGCAGAAAATAAACCAAAAACTATTAAATCACTTCTAGCTGCTTATCATCCTGAGAATATAAAAAAAGTAAAGAAACTTAATTTTGAGGGCATACAAAACAATATAGATATTTATAATATAACAGCTCCATTTAAAATTAAAAGAACCCAGTATATATTAGGCAGAGTAGAATTAAGAGATTTTGAAATAGGTAGCTTATCAGTATTCTTCTATAAACAAAAACATAAACGAATATGGCGAAGATGCAAAGACTCTCCTGTCTTTAATTTACAAGACCCTTTTAGAATAAGATTTAATGGACAGATTATTATAGGAGGTGTAGAAATAGAACAAAAATCAGTAGAAAAAGGCTTAGATTACAGAACTGTCTTCTATAAAGGCAGAGAATTAAATAAATTAAGAAGATGTGCAAAAGGTCCTAGAAGAATGAAGGGTATAAGATTTAAGAAAATAGGAAATAAAAAAATAGCTGTATTTACTCGTCCACAAGGGAAAAAAGGTGGTAGAGGAAAAATTGGTTTTGAAATCCTAGATTCATTAAACAAGTTAACACCACAACATCTTAGAAAAGCTAAGATTATTGACAATATGTTTGCAAAAGGAGAATGGGGTGGTGTAAATGATATCCACATATTAAAAGATGGTAATTTAGGAGTATTAGGACATATAGCAAAATTTGTAAAAGATAAAGATGGCAAAAAGCGATATTATTATCCAATCACATTTAAATTTAATCCAGAAACAAGAGAATTCTCTGGTATGAAAATTTTAGTATGTAGGTCTGATTTACCAGCAGGAGACTCAAAACGACCTGATTTATATAATGTTATTTATCCAGGAGGCATTATTAGGAATAAGCAGAAAGGAGAGGCTAAACTTTATGCAGGTGTATCAGATGCAGAAAGTTATGAGATAACTATTAAAGACCCTTTTAAAGAGTATGAAAAAGAAGAAAGTGTTCAATAAGAGAATATTGTCATCAATATTCTATTCCTTAAGCATATAGAAAGATTTATAAAATATGGTCACTAAAAAAAGAATGACAGAATATTTATTATTAAATCCTTTAATAGTAGGGGTATCGGGAGGGATTATTGGTGCAATTATTGTCTTTCTTACTACAATTACGGGAATATTAGGTTATTCTAAAGTAGCAAGGATATTAGAAAAAACAGTATGGAAGAGATATGGTTATAGAGTAAGTTTTGGTGGTGCATTATGGGGAGGGATAATTGGATTTGTTTATGGTTTCTTAATATGGTGGGTTTTTGCTTTAATATACAATGCCTTACTTTAGTTTCTTATATATTATATAAAAACTCTTGCTCTTCCTAATACGATTAATAGATAAGCAAATTTAAAAATCTTCTATTTCTATAATCTTTATGGAAAGAACAACAGAGAGCAAATTAGTAAAAACATTAGGAGTATTAGGAGGCATAACAGGCTTCTTATTACCGCCAACACTCACATCTATCTACACATCTGGAACAGATAAACCAGCATATATAGGAGCATCACTAATAGCAGGCATATTACTAGGCATTATAGGCACACATTATGGTGCAATATTAGGCAGAAAATTAGAAAGATATACACATAAATCCTTATAATCTTCTAATCTCTAATCTATATCTAGACTTGTATTAAACTACTATACCCTCTCTTAAACCTATTATTAATTATCCATACACTCTATTTTCTAAACTCTCTGATATACATCACTAATAAACCAAGAATAACAGCTCCTGCTAACAAACTAAAAGATACAATCAACTTTTCAAGTAAATTAGGCTGGAATATTAATATTAATCCTAAAAATAATACCATAAATCCAGATATCAACTTCAATCTCTGCACATTCTTCTTTCCAAATTGCTTCCTGCCAAGTGTATATGCAAAGATACTAACAATAACAATTAATGGAATCACATAGAAGACATTATACAATAAGATATGGAGATAATAACCTAATCTAGATAATTCCCTGGAAGCTAATGCACCTAAATAAACCATAGGAAAACCAACCGTACATAATAACTCATAAAGATTAACAGTAGCAGCAATCACAACAGTACCAATAATTAAAGCAGGCAACTTATTAACATGGGTAAGTTTCTCAACCTTTTGCATAAACCTACCTTTCTGAGATTTAGGCAATGTTAATGAAATACCTTTCTGAAATGCAAAATAATCCTTAATATTTATAATACCAGCAAATACAGCTATACATCCTGCAACAGTAGTAAGTAAAATAATTTCCTTAGCAAATAAAAACACATTTAACCATAATGACATAAATAAGAAATAAACCAATCCAGAGAAGAATACAAATATGCTACCAACTATAAGAATCCTCTTTCTCTTATCCCCCTTGCTCTCAACTTCAGAAGCAGCATAAATCATAGCAGCAAGCAAGAATGTAAGTATGAAAAAAGCACATGGATTAAAACCATCAGCTAATCCAATCAATATAGCTAAAAATGTAATAGAGCTCTCTTGTAAATTTAAAGAACCAATAATAGGCAGGTTAATAGTCTTATTCCCAATTTTATCTGATGGTTGTTCTGGCACATCTCCTATATCCTTCAATTTTAAAATCCATCCATCAAATTCAAATGCCTTATCAAATTCAATTTCACCACCAGAAATCGGTGCAGGTTCTGCTTCTATTTCTCTATATTCATACTTCTCCTGATTAAGCACCTCACCTAAATCATCAAATAATAAACTTCTTAAAAAATCACTATCTAAACTAGTTGGTTCAGTCCTTACTAACATTCTATTATTAGCCCATATCTTTGGCTTGCCTGGCAACTCATTAAAATCTAATTTATCAAACTCAACCTGCTTATTTAAAAGCTGGCACTTAATATCCCCTTTAAAATCATCAATAGCATTAGGCACATCTATCCTACCTAAATAACTGTTATCTTCTAACAATAAATAAGGGACAGCTGCTTGTGTCTTAAACTTAGAGGCATACTCACCTAATAACTGAGCATTCTCTCCTGTCCATGATGAAAATACATACTCAATAACTACTCTATCCTCACTCGGCCAATTACCTAATACTAAAGGGTCTGTATCTTCACAATTACTACAATGTGTATAAGTAAAATAAACCCCACAACTCTCAGCAGGAACCAAACTAATTAAAAATATACCTAATAAAATAAATATCAATAATTTTTTCATAGTAATTCCTCTAATAATTCTGATTTTAGTTTAATAATATTCTGCTTACC
>JBNGDY010000047.1:0-5264 GCA_049975665.1 Candidatus Nanoarchaeia archaeon
TGAAAAAATAGTTGTAAAACTGAAAAATCAGTTTTATCTTTGTAAAAGAAAGCGTCACAGGTTGCACAATAACTTACTCCCTTGCCAAGAAATTCTTTTTCACCTTCTATTCCTAGTTCTCTATGTTTACTGCCCAATGCTAAGATGATTGCTTTTGTTTTTATTGTTTTTGTTGAGGTTTTTATCTCAAAATATTGATTTTTATTAATTTCTTTTACATTGTCTTGTAAGAATTCTGCTCCAAATTGTTCTGCTTGTTCTTTCATTTTATTAACTAGCTCTGGACCAGAGCAGATTGTGCCTGGCCAGTTTTCTATTTCACCTGCTAGATTAGCTGTGCCTCCAAATGATGATGCTATGACTAGTGTTTTTAGATTATAGCGGGCTGAGTAAATAGCTGCTGTTAATCCAGCTGGACCTGCTCCAATTATTGTTAAATCATATTCTTCCATATTTAGGCAAGCATGAAGATATTTATAAATGTTAGTTAGCAGTGTTAAAAAGATTTATATATCTCTCTTCTATATATGGGTATGGATGTAGATAAAAAAATAGAAGTGATAAAGAGTTTTGCAGAAGAAATTGTGACAGAACAAGAATTAAGACAATTATTTGATAAGAAAAAACATCCTATTGCTTATGATGGGTTTGAGCCATCAGGTAAGATCCATATTGCTCAGGGATTGTTGAGAGCACTTAATGTTAATAAGCTTACATCCGCTGGTATTAAGTTTAGGTTTTATGTTGCAGATTGGTTTGCTATGATTAATAATAAATTAGGAGGAGATTTGGAGAAGATTAGGTTGGTAGGTGATTATTTTATTGAGGTGTGGAAGGCATGTGGAATGGATTTAGATAATGTGGAATTTATATGGGCCAGTGATTTTATTAAAGAACATCCAGAGTATTGGGAGACTGTTTTAAAATTGTCTATGAATGCAACCGTACAAAGAGTTTTAAGGTGCGGGCAAATTATGGGGAGGGATGATAAAGAAGGGAATCTAAGTTCTCAAATTATATATCCTTTAATGCAGGCAGCAGATATTTACCATTTGGGCGTGGATATTGCTCAATTAGGCTTAGATCAGAGAAAGGTTAATATGTTGGCTAGGGATGTGTTCCCAAAATTAGGGTATAAACCCCCTATTGCTGTCCATCATCCTATGCTATTAGGATTACAATTTAATGATACTGATAAAAAAGGTGTTGATAGAAAAATAGCTTTAAAGATGAGTAAATCTAAACCAGAGACAGCAATATTTATGACAGATAGTGAGGAAGAGGTTATAAAGAAATTTAAGAAAGCTTATTGTCCTGCTCAGCAAGAGCAAGATAACCCTGTTTTAGATTATGCTAAACAAATTATCTTTAAGAAATTTGATAAGATTGTTGTTAAGAGGGCAGAGAAGTATGGAGGAAATCTGGAAATCAGTAGTTATGATGAGTTAAAGAAAAAATATATTTCAGGAGATATTCATCCATTAGATTTAAAGCAAGTTATAGCAGAATATATAAATTTAGCATTAAAACCAGTAAGGGAACATTTTAAAAAAAATAAGAAAGCAAAACACTTGCTTGAGAAGGTTAGTAAATTATAATTTTATTTAGCGAAATATTTATATATCACATTTACTTCTATTAATTATGGAAGCACAGAATATGAGTAAATTCTGTAAGACTGCTTTTCTATTAGTTAGTGCTTCCACAGTGTTTATTTATAACTAAACACAACAGTGCCTTCTTATGATAAGCAATTATCGCGGTGCTGTTGTGCCAGCACATAGTTCTGAATTTCTTTATGAGGTGATTAGTCATGAATGTCTTGCTTGTCAGGAAGCTATATACAATCCTGTATGTCCTAGATGTTTAGCAAGAGCATTTAGGGAATGGTTTATTCAAATAGATGGGAATAAGCAGGTACTTGATAGAGTTTATGAGTTGGTTGAGCAAGAAAAAGAGTTTGAAGGTATTTCACAGACATGTGTAGTTTGTCATCAAGATAATGCATATTTATGTCCTTATTGTTTTACAGAAGAAATCTTGCAGATATTGAAAAAGTATTGTAGTCAGGCAGTTGTAGATGAATTTTTAGATGTGTTCAATTTTGATTTAGGTGATTTTGAAGGCAGATGGGGTTATGGGAGGAAGGATGATTAGTTTTAATTATAAGCAAGAAGGAGAATATTATAATGCTGAGAATGGTGAATGTAGTTTAACTGGAGAGAGATGTGGGAGGAAAGGGAAATTAGAAGGTGCTTGTGGTGTCTGCCCTATATCTGCAGCATATTTAAGAAGAAGGGAGAGATTAATAAGTACAGCGAAAATTATAGCAGAGGGAGAAGAATTGTCTAATAGATTATATAACCATTAATTTAAAAATCTAATTTTTTATTACCTAATATGAAGTATCTTGTATTATATTCAGGTGGTTTAGATAGTAGGTTGGTTGTTAGTTTATTAAACAATGTGGAAGCTGTAACATTTAGACTACCTTTTTCTAAGATTGTAGAAGATGATTTTTTAAAACAAAAAGGCATTAAACATCATGTGATTGATGTTTCTGGCAAATTATTAAAAAGTTATTTAAGCATGTTAAAAAATGCAAGACATGGGAGGGGTAAGGGATACAATCCTTGCACTGATTGCAAGATATGGATGTTAAAGCAAGCTAAGAAATTTGGCAAGCATTTAGGTAGGTATGGTAAGGATTGGATGCTTGCAACAGGTGATGTTAAAGGACAGAGGCCTATGTCTCAGACAGCAGAGAGATTGAGGTTAATTGATAAACATGTTGGTAATGTTTACAGGCCTTTAGTTGAGATGGGTTTAGAAGGTAGAAATAGAAAGGAGCAGAGAGCATTAGCAGAAAGGCATAATATTAATTATCCTAGTCCAGCAGGTGGTTGTTTATTATGTGAGCCTAAACTAGCAGGCAGGTTTAGAATATTAATAGAAAAGAATTTGATAAATGATAAGACATTGCCTTTAGTTAAGATAGGCAGACATTTTTACAAGCAGGAATGGTTTGTGGTTGGCAGGAATGAGGAAGAGAATAAGATTATAGAGCAGTTTAGATGCTTGCTATCTAGTAAAGGTAAGCCAGCTGTTTATTATCAGCATGATAAAGAGCAAGCATTAGAATTTCAGGATGTATATTCAAAGAAAGGAAACATTCAGAAGAAAAAGAAATTTGAGCAATGGAAGCTGTAAGAATTTATTTAAAAGCCTTTTCTATAGATAAATATGGCAAAACATGTGTGGGAATTTACAAATCAGAAAAAGCTTACTAAGAAGGAGTTTATTAGATATGTTGAGAAGAAGATATGGAAGACTATTAGAAAGTATAGGATATTGCCTAATGATAAGGTATTTAAGTTGACAGGCAGGGATTTGAATGCTAATGTGTTAAAGCATGTGTTGAGTAAGAAGTTTACTGTTAAGAAAGGCAAGAATATCTCAACATTTAATCTATCAGATGTAGCTGAGAGGGTGTTTAGAGAGGTATTAAAGGGTAATTTTGAAGGAAAGGAAATGAAGGAGTTGAAGCCAGAGTATTTGAAAGCACCTCTTTATGATTTATTAGATGAAGAGATTGAATTATATGCTA
Source organism: Candidatus Nanoarchaeia archaeon (assembly GCA_049975665.1). Classification (GTDB taxonomy): domain Archaea; phylum Nanobdellota; class Nanobdellia; order Pacearchaeales; family GW2011-AR1; genus JBNGDY01. The sequence continues at coordinate 3,608 of JBNGDY010000047.1, forward strand.
AGCTTGAATCTATTAAAGGAAAACCTAAGCAGAGAGATGCCAGGATACAGGAATTATTTAAACCTTTTAAAGAGAGAAATCCAGATTTAGAGCATAATATTGTTAATGCATTTCTACAATTATAAATGCTCCCGCCGGGATTTGAACCCGGGTCACCGCCGTTCTCCTTGAAAAAGCCGAAAAAAAGATCTTAACGACTTCTAGCTGGTACAGTTGTCCAAGATGGACAGAGCCTATTGTCTCGTCGACTAAGGCTCCCTGCTTGAGAGGGCGGCATCTTTGGCCACTGGACTACGGGAGCTCTTTTTATTTAAGAGATAGGTGATTTAAAAATCTTTATAATGTGTTAATAAATAGCAAGGACATAATAAATAATGTGTATAATAGATAGAGAGCAATACCTTCAAATTTCTTTAATCTATTTTTAGTTTTCATAAATATTAATAAGATGCTTGACATAAGAATTAGAAAGGGAGCAGTATAGTATAATGTTAATTTTGAAACACTTATTGGGTTAATAAATGCTGAGATGCTTGCAATTAATAATAAATTAGCTATACAACTACCTACAATATTGCCTAATGCAATATTGCCTAGTTTTTTTTGGATTGAGGAAACAGCCACACTTAGCTCAGGTAGGGTAGTTCCAAATGCAAGAACACTTATAGCTATTAAGTCAGGCGCAATATTAAGCTGATTACTTAAGAAGATTGTCCCATCAATAATTAATTTAGCACCTATGAAGAGAGCAAGCCCAGATAATATCATTATTAATCCATCTTTTAAGAGATATTTCTTTTCAGCTTTCTTTTTAATAGGTTTATAATTGATATATTTAAGGTATTTGAATTCAAGCACATAATTTATAAAACTTCTAAAATCATTTTTATTATCTTTTGTATATTTTTTATCAAATATGAAGAACATATAACTGATATACATTAGAAACATGATTGCTGCCTCTATACGAGAGATTTGTGCATTTAGACAAAATAAAAAGAAGATGATTGCTGTGAATAACATTAAATAGCCCTCTCTTTTAACCATTTTTTTATTAATAACAACTACAGATAGTAAGCTAGATATACCTGCTATTAATCCTAGATTTGCAATATTTGCACCAATTAAATGTCCAACTACAATCCCTCCCTGTCCTTTGATGCTGGCTATGATTGTAGATCCTAATTCTGGCAAGCTCGTTCCAATAGCAACTAATGTCAGCCCAATTATAAATTGAGAGACCCCTAATTTCTTAGCTATGATAGATGCAGATTTAACAAAGAAATCAGCTCCTTTAATTAGCAAGATAAAGCCAAATATAAATAATATCACCTCTAATATCATAATCAAAATAAGAAGGAGGCATATTAAAATTTATCTATTAAACAATCCTGTATAGGACTTCATCTTCTAATTCAACATGTTCTTCTAATATATCTAGTAATTCTTTTGCTTGTTTTTCTAAACTAGTAAGGACATTAGAATGATTGCCAGAATTAATTGCATTTTTGATCACACTTATTTTACTATTTATATCTTCATGTTCACAAAATATAATATCTACTGGAATGACATATCCTTGTTTTTCTAATTCTGGGAAAGCCTTTTCTTCTCTTAATTCATGCTTCTCCCAGATTGTACATATATTGTTTAAAAC
>JBNGDY010000048.1:0-5221 GCA_049975665.1 Candidatus Nanoarchaeia archaeon
GTTGAAGGGCAAGAGGATGGGGGGGATGGGGATGATTCTGAGGAAGAAGGTGAAGAAGAGGGAGTGGAAGCTAGTTTATTATTACCAGCTATTATGAGTAGTGTGATTATTGTTATTGCTGGTTTCTTAATATGGCTGATATGGTGGAATAAATCTTGGAAGTATAATAAGAAGAGAAATAAGAAATCTGGGAAGAGATAAGAAATGATTCAATAGATTTATTAATATCTAATTTTTAAAAATTAAAAGAGGCAAAAATGAAAGAGAGAATAGTAATCAACTTTAAGAATTATAAACAAGGCAAGGAGGCAGTAAAATTAGGTAAGAAGCTTGATAAATTACCTGTTATTATTGCTGTTTCTGCTAGTGATATATATGAGATTAAAAAGCAGACAAGCTTGAAGATATATGCTCAACATGTTGATGCATATAAGAAAGGCAGGCATACTGGGTTTATTTTACCAGAAGCTGTTAAAGCAGATGGTGCTTCTGGTACAATATTAAATCATTCTGAACATGCTTTAAGCTGGAGGATATTGAAAAAATCAGTTAAGAGATGCAAGCAGGCTGGTTTGAAAGTGATTATTTGCTGTTCATCTTTAAAACAAGCTAAGAAGGCTTGTAGACTAAAACCAAAAGCAATTGCATTTGAAGTACCTGAGTTAATAGCCAGCAAGAAATCAATTTCTAGTCAACGTCCAGCATCTGTAAAGAAGTTTTCACAGATTATTAGGAAATATAATGATAAACATAAAACAAGAATAGAACCATTATGTGGTGCAGGTATCTCATCTAGTAAGGATGTTAAATCAGCTATCTCTTTAGGATGTCAAGGCATATTAGTTTCAAGTGCTGTTGTTAAATCAAGCAATCCAAAAAAGAAAGTTAAGGAATTTTTAGATTTATGATTTTTAATTTGTATGTTAATAGTATTCCCTTTTTGATAACTAATGTATTTTGTATTATGCCTGCTTACTAGAAGAGGGGTTTGATAATATTATAGCATTATAAATGGCAAGTCCAGCCACCATCTATTGTGATAATAGAACCAGTCATATAATTGCTAGAATGTGATGCTAGATAAACTGCTAAACCAGCTAGCTCATCTGCTTTTGCAGGCCTACCTTTGAGAATAGATGATTTAATCATTTTCTGCATATCCCTGCTTTTTAATAAATCCTTAGTCATAGGTGTTTCAAACACACCAGGACAGATAGCATTAGCTGTTATATCTTTGTTAGCAAATTCAATTGCCATTGTTTTTGTCATTTGAATAACAGCACCTTTACTAGCATTGTATGCACAGCTTGATGCAAATGCATGATGTCCTGCTACTGAAGCAATATTAATAATCTTCCCACCTTTCTTCATTATAGGAACAGCATGTTTGGTCATTAAAAAATAACCTCTTACATTAACCTGCATGAGTTTATCCCATTTATCTTGTTCTGTATCTAGAATTGGTGTTGGATAAAATAAACCAGCATTATTAATTAAGATATCAATAGAACCAAATTCCTTTTTTATTTTTTTTAGCACCTGCTTAATATTTTCTTCATTAGTAACATCTAATTTATAGAATTGTGATTTTGTTTTTAATTTCTTAGCTAGTTGAGAGCCATTTTTCATATCTAATATAGCTATCTTAGCACCTTGCTTAGAAAGAGCAGAAGCCATGGCAGCACCTAATCCTCCTGCTGCACCAGTGATGACAGCTACTTTATCTTTTAAATTAAAAACATTACTTGCCATTGTTCCTCTTTTCTTATTTTATTAGATATCTTATATTTATAAAACTTACGAATATTCTGCCATTAATGCTTGTTGCAAGCTGGAATAAGCTTCTTTAAATCCAAAGTCTAATGTTTCTTTACCTAGAATGTTATTGACAAGATTTTGCATTACTCTTTTTGAAGATGCTTTATAGACTTTTTCTTTATTAGAGAGATTGATATGTCCTTTAGCTAATATATTAGATTTAATCTCCTTATCTCTTTTCTTAACATTTTTTAGTGATTGTTTTTTTACAGGCAGGATTTTTTTTAATTTAGCATATTCTTGTTTTGTTATGATAGCTTGTATTTCAGCATGTAAGGGAATCCATCCTTTTACATGAATACTGCCTTTTGAAAAAGAGATTGTCCAGGATGTTTCTTCTATTTGATATGGTTTAGTAAATGAATGTAAGAATGTAGCAGGAAAATCATATTTTGCTATTGTTGATACTTGGTCTTCTATGCCTTGATGTTTTATTGATAATGAGTTTGCCTGTGATATCTTTTTATTAGTTAGATAAGAGAATAAATCAAAAAAATGTACACCATGTTCTATCCAAATCCCTCCTGATTGCTTCTTATCCCAGAACCAGTGTTTATTGTGCAGGTGTGAATCAGATGCATAATTCTGGAAATTAATACTTTGTATTTTTCCTAGTAAGTTGCTGTCAATAATTTGTTTTATGTTTTTAATAATTTGATTTTCTCTTAATATATAATCTATTTTAAATTTCACATTTTTACAAGCTGTTTCAACCTGCTTAGCTTCTCTTAATGTTAATGCAATTGGCTTCTCTACTAGAACATGCTTGCCTGCTTTACCAGCTTGACAAGCCATCTTTGCATGTAAGTAAGGTGGTGTAGCAATAACAACAAGATCTATATTTTTATTTTTTAGCAGTTTATTATAATCTCTATATATCTTATATCTTTTATATCCTTGCAATGGTTTTTTATCACATAAAGCAATAACTTCAGCATGTTTTAATTTTTTATAAGCGTCTAATAGAAATTCACCAAATTTTCCCATACCAATGATGGCAACACCTAATTTTTTCATATTTAGGAGAAGGAAAGATTATTAATAAATCTTACCAAAATTATTTAAAATTAAATGATTTAAGTAAATTATGATTACAAATGCTTTGCTTTTTATAATATTGGTTATTGGTATATGGGAATTAATCTGGAAAGGTATAGCTTTATGGAAATGTGGGAGAAATAATCATTTGGTTTGGTTTATATTTATCTTAATTTTTAATACGATAGGTATATTACCTATTATTTATCTGTTATTTTTCCAAAAGAAATAATAGAAAAACTATTTAAAATCACTTCTCTTCTAGATGGTATGAAAGAGGTGCAGAAGCCATGGGGCAAGGAGAAACATTTTTCAAAAAATGAAAAATCTACTGTTAAGATTCTAGAGGTTAATCCACATCAGAAATTAAGTTTACAGAAACATAAAAAGAGAAGAGAGTTATGGTATTTTTTAACTAATGGATATGTTCAGCTTAGTAAAAATGGCAAGGAAAGACATATTAGGAAGAATAAGATTGTTAATATTCCTAAAGGCAGGGCTCATAGATTGCTGTCTAAAAATAAGAAAGTAAAAGTATTAGAAATATCATATGGTAAATTTGAACAAAATGATGAAATAAGATTAGAGGATAAATATGGTAGGGGATAACCTAAAGTTTTAAATATTATCTTGCTCTTTATAGACTATGGAGAAATATTATTTAGATATTGTACTTAATAAAGAAAAACTAAGCAATGGGAATGAGATTTTTGTAGTTTCTTGTCCATCATTAGGGATAACAAGTCAAGGAGAAGATATGGATGATGCTATGAAGAATATAAAAGAGGCGGTGGAACTTTATCTTGAAGAACAACCAGAAAAATATGCCGAATTATCAGAAAAAAGAGAATCTTTACCAAGTTTTTCTATAATTGAGGTGAAAAAGAATGACAAAACTGCCAGTATTGTCAGGTAAGTCTCTTATTAAACTACTTTCTAAAATTGGGTTTAAACCTGTTAGAACTAGGGGAAGTCATTGCATTTTAAATAAATATGATAGAAATAAGAAAATTACAATACCTGTTCCATTACATAATGAATTAGCAAAAGGCACATTAAAGGCAATAATGAGGCAGGCAGAGATCTCTTTAGATGATTTACTAAGGTTATTAAAGAAAAAATATTGATTAGGTTTTTAAATAACCCTTCCCATATTTATTTATGAGAAAAGAGGTAATTGGTGTAGATTTAGGAGGCACATTTCTTAGAGTTGGTAAACTAGGTAAGAAGGGCATAGTAGATTATAGAAAGAAGAAGACACCTAAGAGTAAGAAGAAATTGCTTGTTGAGTTAGAGAAATCTATAAAAGAGATAGGTAATCCTTCTGGTATAGGTGTTGCTTCACCAGGGCCATTAGATAGTTCTAAAGGAATAATAAAAAATCCACCTAATCTCCCTTTTAAGAATTTTAATTTAAAATCCTGGCTTGAAAGGAAATTTAAATGTCCTGTCAAGATAGAGAATGATGCTAATTGTGTTGCTCTTGCTGAGGCAAGGCTTGGGTGTAAGAAGAAGAATTTTATTATTCTAACATTAGGCACAGGTATTGGTGGGGGCATTATTATTCATAATAGGTTGTATAAGGGTAGGGGATATGGTGGTGAGCTTGGACATATTATTTTACATAATGGTAAGTATTTTGAAGAATTAGCTGCTTGGAAAAGAACCAAACAGCTAACAAGAAAATATTTTAATAAAGACTTGTTAATAAAAGACTTGCTAGATATGAATGATAGAAGAGCAAAAGAGATTATAGAAGAGGTAGCTGATTATTTAGGGCAAGGTATTGCGAGTTTGATTAATATATTTGACCCTGAGGTTGTTGTATTAGCAGGTGGTGTAAGAGAGACAGGTGATAAATTTTTGAAAAAGATAAATAAATATGTTAAACAATATCAATTAATTCCCCATAAGTGCAAGATAAAATGGTCTAAGCTCTCACATCCAGGTACATTAGGAGCTAGTTTATTAATATGAAGTGGAAATATTTTATTGTAGCTATTGTAAGTATTTTCTTAGTTGCATTTATCGGTAGTTTATTTACTAATACAGGAGAGTGGTATGAATCTATTAAGCCAGATATTACACCTCCTGGCTGGGTGTTTCCTGTTGTATGGAATATTCTTTTTTTACTAATAGCAATATCATTTTATTTAGCTATGGTATCATCAGATAAGAAGGAGATTAAGAAGGTAGTGATAGTTTTCATTATTAATTTTATATTGAATATACTATGGAGTTATTTCTTTTTTAGTTTACAAAAGCCATTTTTTGCTTTTATTGAATTAATTCTTTTATGGTTTTCTATTCTTGTTATGATATATGTTACAGCTGGGATTAATAAGATATCTCCAATCTTATTATT